>JBLMZJ010000001.1:0-6533 GCA_050258735.1 Deltaproteobacteria bacterium
CAGTCATGAAAGGGGCATGGTTTCAGTATTCAAATATACGGCGAATCCCGTTTAACGGCGCGCTGCCTTAAGCTTGCTCTCCAGATTCTTCTGTATATCCGCCATACTCTCGTTGATCTCAGTATCGGTCAAGGTCCGGTCGGGAGCCTGGAACAGGAACCGGAAAGCCATGCTCTTATATCCAGCAGGCACCTGTTCACCAGTATAGACATCAAAGACCACTACCCGGCGCAAATACTCGTTTCCAGCTTCCTTGATAACAGCAAGTACCTCGGAAGCCTGCCGAGAAACCTCGACCAATATAGCCATATCCCTTTCCACTGCCGGATAACGGGTGATCTCCTGCATCATCACGCGATCCTGACTGCAGGCATAAAGGGCTTCAACATCTAGTTCCATAGCGCAGCAGCGCGGCTTTATATCGTAATTCTGCAGTACCAGCGGATGCACTTCACCGATAATGCCCAAAACAGTCGTACCAGACATTACCCTGGCGGTGCGGCCCGGATGATATGATTCGCTCTGTACCGGCTCAAAAGCGTAATCATATATATTAAGTTGCCGCAACAGGTCTTCCGCTACTCCTTTCAGATAATAAAAGTCCAGGTTGACCTTGTTCTGCAGCCAGTTCATATCATTGGATCCTGTCACAATGGCCCCTAATCTGACGCTCTCCTGTGGCAGACGTCCATCAGACGTATAAAAAACTGCTCCCATTTCAAAAAAGGCCAAGTTCTCATTTTTGCGTGCCAGATTAGTAGCTGCCGTATCCAACAGTCCAGGCAGAAGGGTGGTGCGCATGATGCCCTGTTCCTCAGATAAGGGATTGGCTACTACTACAAAATTCCTTTCAACGGCATCTTCCAACAATCTCAGGTTGTCCAAATGAACCGGGTTTATGAAACTATAAGTCACCACTTCAAAGAGGTTCCCGGCCATTACCGCACGAATCCGGTCGCGGAACTTCTGTATTGCGTTGAGTCCGCCCTGGGTGGTATTTCCCACCGGAAGAACTGCATCAATTTTGTCGTATCCATAGAGTCTTGCTACTTCTTCGATCAGATCCACTTCCATGGTTATATCAGGCCGATAAGATGGAGCTTCCACCTTTAAAACTCCGCCACTCTCCTCTATCGGAAAGGTCAGACTCTGAAGAAAGCTCTTAATCTCCCCTGTGCTAATCTGGGTGCCCAACAGGCTATTTACCCGGTCAGGTCTTAAGGAGATCACCCGATTTGGTTCCGGGTTGGGATAGGCGTCACAAATGCCGCCAACCACTTCTCCCCCAGCCAGTTCCTGCATCAGAGCGGCCGCGCGGTTGACCGCATAGATCACCCCGTTTATGTCGGCTCCCTTCTCAAAACGCTGGGAAGAATCGGTCCGCAAGGCCAGACGTCGTGAAGTTCGACGGATATTGGGACCGAGGAACCAGGCCGATTCGATCAAAACATCGCTGGTATCATCTTTGATCTCAGTATTGTATCCGCCCATGACACCAGCCAATGCTATAGCACGCTTGCTGTCGGTGATGACCAGCATCTCGCTGTCCAGGATACGTTCATTTTCATCCAGGGTAACGAATTTCTCCCCCGCCTGGGCCCGTCGCACGACGATCTTCTTGTTCTTACCCTGCAGGAGGTGATAATCAAATGCATGCAGGGGCTGATTGGTCTCCAGCATAACATAGTTGGTTATGTCCACAATGTTGTTGATGGGCCTGATCCCCGAATTGATCAGGGCCTTCTGCATCCAGTCGGGCGAATCTTTGATGACTACATGCTTGACCAGCCGGGCGGCATAACGACGGCACAGGTCCGGGTCAGCCAGTTCTACTGTTATGTAGTCCTCGATTTTCTCACCATTCTCCTTAAGTGATACCGGTGCTATTTTAATGGTATTACCATTGAGGGCGGCTATCTCCCGGGCCAGATTGATCATGCCCAGGCAATCACCACGGTTTGGAGTAAGATCGAGATCCATGATATAGTCATCTCCCTCTTCCTCAACGCCTTCAATGGCGATCCCAGCCATAGTGAGCCGGTGGGCCAGTTCCTCCGGGGACCAGTCATAATCGATATATTCTTTTAACCAGTTTAATGATACTCCCATATTAACACCCCTTAGAATTGTTGCAGAAATCTGCGATCGTTATCGAAAAAGAGCCTGAGGTCATTTACCCCATATTTCAACATGGCGATCCGCTCGATCCCCATTCCAAAAGCAAATCCGGTCACTTCTTCCGGGTCATAACCACCATAACGCAGAACATTGGGATTGACCATACCTGCCCCCAATATCTCCAACCATCCTGTATGGGAACAAACACGGCAGCCCGCCCCCTTACATATCACACATGAAATATCCATTTCTGCACTTGGCTCAGTGAAGGGGAAGAAACTTGGACGGTATCTCACCCGCAGATCATCGCCGAATATCCTGCGGGCGAAAGTCATCAGGGTCCCCTTAAGGTTCCCGAAGCTGATGTTACGGTCCACTAAAAGCCCTTCCACCTGCTGGAACATGGGCGAATGGGTGGCATCGTCATCGCGGCGGTACACCTTGCCGGGCACGATGATCTTTACTGGCAGTTCCGGGGCCATTTTCTCCATGACCCGAACCTGGCAGGGCGAGGTATGGGTCCTTAGCAGAATTTCTTCCGTTATGTAGAAGGAATCCTGCATGTCACGGGCCGGGTGATCCTTTGGTATATTTAGTGCTTCAAAGTTATAGTAGTCTGATTCGATCTCAGGCCCTTCGGCCACTGAGAATCCCATCCCCATAAATATCTCCCTGATCTCTTCCATAATCATGGTCAGCGGGTGCTTTCCCCCAGTTCCCATCGGCATGCCGGGCAGGGTAACATCAATAGTCTCCTGCTCCAGTCTGGCTAACAACTCACGGGACTTTAGCTCCTCGCTTCTCATGTTGATAGCCAGCTCCAGTTCTTCCTTTACCTCATTGGCTACCCGGCCGAATTCAGCCCGGGCTTCGGGAGTAAGGTCCTTGAGTCCTCGCAGTAGGCCGGTAATCTCACCCTTGCGTCCCAGGATCCTGACCTTTAATTCATTCAATTCGGCCATATTGGCCACATCGACCAGATTGCGGTCGACCTCGTCCTTGATTCCATGCAGGCGTTCCAGCATAATAAACCATCCTTCCTGGCAGAAAATAAAAAACTCTCGTCCCGAGGGACGAAAGCTGATCTGCATTCCGCGGTACCACCCTGTTTAATCAGGTCAAAACAACCTGATTCACCTCTGTGCCTTTAACGGAGGCAAACCGGAAAGGGTCTACTGTTATTTCAACCCCCGGCTCCCAGGTGAATTCGCTTAAACCTTCGCCCTGGTCGTGCTTCCAGTCAACGGCACAACTTCCCTGTTAAGGCTACCCGGCAAGCTACTTGTCCTGATCATCGCTTTTACTTTTTTTTTTACTATTTTAGGTTAATTTCTCCGGATAAAAAAATCAAGCCCTATGGCCTGAAGTATACCCAATTTATTAGTCAATTAAAGCTCGTACTAAAGGTGTACGAGATACCTGCAGTCAATACTGCTCCACATGACAAGTTATTTTACTGAGTGATTAGCGTCTTATAGAGAAGATAGTAGATGATACATCCGGAACTTTCAAAGAGACGCCATAAACTTTCAGCCTGGCTCGTCATATAGCGGGTCCACCCTTCTTTAATGGTTGAACTCAAGCAATTGTTATTATACCATATCGGTGGTCTTAAGACAACTGCCCGGAAGACCGCTGTCTCAAGGCTTCTACTGCTATTATAGCACAGGCCATGGCCGCATTCAAAGAATCTACCCGGGGATTTAATGGTATTCTAAAATAATGATCACAGAGGTTTAGTACATCATTGCCAATTCCCCTGCTCTCGTTGCCGATTACGATTATCCTCCCCCCTGTTAAATCCTGGTCAAAGAGAGTTTTATCTGCAGCAGGTTCACTGCCCATGATCTGGTAACCAGCTTCCTTGAAATCTTTGAGTATCTCCAACGTGATACTTTCCATCACCGGCACATGGAATATCCCACCCATACTGGCCCTTACCGCTTTTGGTCCGAAGGGATCTACACAGTCGGCAGTAAGCAATACCCCGTCTACAGGAAACCCCCAAGCGGTCCTTAGTATTGTCCCCATGTTCCCAGGGTCCTGGATCCGGTCCAGCAGCAGTAACAGCCCTTCCTTGTTATTTAATAGGGATCTCAGGTCATAATGAGGAATTCGAACAAGGGCAGCAATTCCCTGTGGGGTCTGAGTGTCACATATCAGACTCATCAAGCGTTCATCGACCAAATAACACTCCACTCCGGATAGTTCCCGCAGCTTCGATTCATGAACTTCCAATGAGTCATGGGTCATGAATACTCGCACCAGGGTCTGTGGTCCAGCCATCACCTCCCGGAGCATCTTGTGCCCCTCTATGAGATAAAGACCTTCCTTCTGGCGGTATTTTTTCTGCTTTATGCGAACAGCCTGTTTTATTATTTCATTTTCTCTGGATGTAATCTCTTTCATCTTGACAACCCCTTATGTTAGCTTGTCAAATGAGCAGACCGAGCAAAAAATGTGGAGGTCGAGGCGCAAGCAAGCCCCGCGATTGATACGTACATGAAGTACGTTGATTGAGCGGGGCTTGTGAAGCAACAACGAGATTCGCATTTTTTGACGGTATTAGCTGTTTTTCTTGGCCAGTTCGGCTAACTGGGTAAATCCTCCCGGGTCGCTGATGGCCAATTCGGCTAAAACCTTGCGGTTTATATCCACCCCGGCTACCTTCAGTCCGTGCATCATGCGGCTGTAGGAGAGTCCGTTGTCACGGGCGGCGGCATTGATGCGGGCGATCCATAATCTCCTGAAGTCTCTTTTCTTCTGACGGCGATGAATATAAGCATAATTGCCTGACTTCATGACCTGCTGATTAGCTACCCGATAAAGCTTGGATTTGCTGCCCCGGTAACCCTTGGCCAGCTTCAATATCTTTTTGTGTCTTCTATGCGTAGTTACACCACGTTTAACTCTCGGCATAAGTAAGTACCTCCTGTGCGCTTAATAGGGAATGAGCCTGGTGATATTCTTGGTTTCCTGTTCGCTGACCAATCCGGATTTACGTAATCCTCTCTTCCGTTTGGGGCTCTTGTCACCCAGAAGATGACTGTGATACGCCTTGGACCGCTTTATTTTACCACTGCCGGTTTTCTTGAATCTCTTGGCGGCACCACGATGAGTCTTAATCTTAGGCATTAAGCTTCCTCCTTTGTTTTCTTATCCTTGTCTTTATCGATATCCAACTTGGGAATAAGGACGGTTGTCATGTTTCTTCCTTCGACCTTGGGAGCCTTTTCAACATTACTGATATCGGCCAGTTCCTCCACAAATTTGAGCGACAGCTTTTCACCCAGATCGGCATGAGTGATCTCCCTGCCCCTGAACATGATGGTCAATTTGACCTTGTCTCCAGCACTCAGGAACTTTCGGGCATTTTTCGATTTGACCTGGAAATCGTGTTCTTCGATATTGGGACGCATCTTGACTTCTTTGATGGAGATGACCTTTTGTTTTTTGCGTGCGTCTTTTTCCCGCTTGTTCTGCTCGAATTTGAACTTGCCGTAATCCATCAAACGACAAACCGGCGGCTGCGCCGAAGGTGCTATCTCGACCAGGTCAAGACCTTTTTCCAGCGCCATGTCTTGGGCTTGCTTCAGCGGGATGATCCCCACCTGCTCGCCATCTTCTCCTACCAGTCTTATTTCCCGGGCCCGGATTTCTTCATTGATTCGCCAATCCTTACTGATGTGAATTTCACCTCCTGAAATATTAGAAAAAGCGAGTTACAAAACTCGCTCCAGGGCAATGACAAAAGCGAATCTCTGTGTCATTGCGAAAACCCCGCTCAATCGATGTACCCCAGTACGCCTCAATCGCGAGCTTTTCCCATTCCTTGACCTTCACTCTTGTCATTGCCCTGCCCTTGTCAATCCCATCGACAAAAAGGAGCGAGTTACAAAAACTCGCTCCTTTATAACTGACTATAACAACCATCTGCTGTTATACAGATGCATTTAAGCCGGTTATTGACCTTACGAACGTCAGTTGTAAGGTGAGAAGACGAGCTTCTGCTTGTTACCGAGAAATAGAATAACATATAATACTACCCCATTGCAAGGGGATGTGTTTATTTTAGTCAACCGGGCAGATATGCGGGAATCCTTCCCTACATTTCCTCCCAAATAATATGTGGCTATTTATAGCGCTTTGGTCCGGATCTCTTCCTGGAGCATGGCTATGAAATCTTCCCGTTCCATCACGCCAAGGTCGCCTTTTTGGCGGTGCCGAACGGCAATGTTGCCCGATTCCGCTTCCTTATCGCCGAGGACCAGCTGATACGGTATCTTCTGCAACTGCCCCTCACGGATCTTATAACCGATCTTCTCGCTGCGCATATCTACCTCGGCCCGGATACCGACCTTCTGGAGTTCATCCAGGACCGCCAGGGAGTAATGATGGCTGCGCTCAGTTATCGG
>JBLMZJ010000002.1:0-28113 GCA_050258735.1 Deltaproteobacteria bacterium
CAAAAAAGAATCCTTTTTATAGAATCGTTGTGGCTGATGCCAGGTCTCCCCGCGATGGTCGCTTTATTGAAGAGATAGGCTATTATGATCCGGCAACTGAACCTGCTACTATCAAGATCGATGAAGAGAAGGCCATGAAATGGCTGGCTGACGGCGCCAAGCCGACTGATACCGCCAAATCTCTTCTCCAGAAGCAGGGCATCATAGCCAAATTTGCTGCAAGCCGTAACTAGCGATGCCCGTCAGGAGGTGGAATACCGGTGAAAGAACTGGTGGAGTATATAGCTAAATCGCTGGTGGATAATCCTTCAGCGGTGGAGGTAAAAGGAATCGAAAGCGAAAAATCACTGATACTGGAATTGCGGGTAGCCCCCGATGATATGGGCAAGGTTATCGGCAAACAGGGCAAGATCGCCAAGGCCATCCGCACCTTGACCAAGGCTTCGGCTGCCAAGGAAGGCGTCAGGGTTTCGGTCGAAATAATGCGCGAAGACTAATCCAGCCAATTACAAAAGTTAAACATAATGAGAGGGCTATTTATTAGCCCTCTCAGACCGTCAAAAAAAGCGAATCTCATTTTTACTTCGCAAGCCCCGCTCAATCAACGTACCCCATGTACGCCTCAATCGCGGGACTCGCTCGTGCCTCGACATTCACTCTTTTTGATCGGACTGCTGACATCTTTGACAATATGAGAGGGCTATTTCATAGCCCTCTTATCTTAGGAGAGACCATGAGCAACAAACCGGATGACGCAAAATTAGAGATAAAGGAAGGGGAAGGTGCCAAGCCTGCTCTGATCGATGACCTTATAAGTATTGGCAGTATCGCAGGTACCTTTTCCCATGATGGGACCCTGAAGGTCTATCCGCTGACTGATTTCCCTGAGCGCTTCAAAAAGATGAAGAAGGTCAGACTGGAATACGGCGGAAAGCTTGAGGAGATTCCCGTAGAATCAGCGCGCCCTCATAAAGGGTTATACCTGCTCAAGCTGAAGGGCATCGATAGTATGGAAAAGGCCGGTGAGTATAAACATGCCCGGATAGTCATCGGTCAGGATGAGTTGATGCCGCTGCCGGAGGGTGAATACTACCATTTTCAATTGGAGGGTCTTCGGGTAATCGATAATGAGCGTGGTCTGCTGGGTATACTGACCGAGGTTCTGGCTACAGGAGCCAATGATGTTTATGTGGTGCAGTCGCCTCGCTTCGGCGAGGTGCTGATTCCGGCGATAAAAGACGTCATTTTGGGAGTAGACCTCGAAAAAGGCGAAATCAAAGTTTGCTTGCTTCCAGGTTTGATTGAGGATTGAGGTCATGAAAATCGATATCTTGACTTTGTTCCCGGGCATGTTTGAGTCTCCTTTCAATGAGAGCATCATAAAACGCGCCTGTGACAAGGGGCTGCTAAGCATCAACATTACTAACATACGGGATTTTGCCCCGGCTCCGCATTACCAGGTGGATGATTATCCCTTCGGCGGCGGAGACGGCATGGTCATGAAAGCGGATATTCTGGATCAGGCCATTCGGTCCGTTAAAAACGACGATGCCTGGTTGATATACCTATCTCCACAGGGGAGAATCCTCAATCAGGCAAAAGCCCGTGAATTAGCGGCGAGACCTCATTTGATCCTGCTCTGTGGTCATTATGAAGGTATTGATGCCCGGGTTTTGCAGAGTGTGGACGAAGAGATTTCCATCGGTGACTATGTTTTGACCGGCGGAGAGATGCCGGCGATGATACTGGTTGATACAGTGGCACGCCTGGTTCCCGGGGTGCTGGGAGGGGAGCAGTCGGCCCAGGATGAGTCTTTTAGCAATGGATTACTGGAATACCCACACTATACCAGACCCCGTGAGTATGAAGGAAATGAAGTTCCTGATGTTCTGCTGTCCGGTCATCATGCAAACATAAGGCTGTGGCGCAAGGAACAGAGCTTGAAGAATACGCTGCTCAAACGGCCGGAGCTTCTGCTGGAACGGGAATTTGATGAAGAAGAAAAACGCCTGCTGCAGGCGATACTATTCAAATGGGAGAATGACCGGTGAGAAAAGCCAGGGTGTATTTGGCGTTATTACATTATCCCATATATAACAAGCGCATGGATGTTGTCACTACCTCGGTGACCAATCTGGACCTGCATGACATCTCCCGGGCTGCCCGAACCTATGATGCAGATGGTTTTTTTGTGGTACACCCCTCGCCCGCTCAAAAGGAGCTTTTGGGGGAGGTTCTGGCCTTCTGGCAGGATGGCTATGGGGTTACCTATAATCCCGACCGCAGGGAAGCCTTCCGCCTGCTTTCACATAAAAATGATCTGGAAGAGGTCAAGCAAGCCATTCGTGATGAGACTGATATGGAGCCAGTTACCGTGGCTACTGATGCGAGGATCTATCCGCGGACCACTTCTTATCTTGATCTTCGAACCAGTATTATGGAAAAGGAACAGGCAGTATTACTGCTATTCGGCACTGGCTGGGGAATACATAAGGATATCATGGACGACTGCGATTATATCCTGGAGCCCCTGGAAGCAGGGCGGGACTATAACCATCTTTCGGTCCGCAGTGCCGTTTCTATTATTCTTGACCGTCTGCTGGGCGAAACCTGGTTTAAATAATGACGTTTTTGCTTGTTATTGTTAGAGCGCTGTGTTAAAATATCAATGTTCTGTTTTTAGAAAGGTGGTCCGCTGCATGTTCCCATGTATGAACACCTGCCGGAGGGAGGTAAGAAACGGATGTCACAAGACATAATCAGATCTATTGAAGAAGAATACTTCAAGAAAGACATACCCAGCTTCGGCCCTGGCGACACTCTTAAGGTGCACGTGAAGGTCGTCGAAGGCAACCGGGAAAGGATCCAGGTTTATGAAGGCGTAGTAATGAAGATTCGCGGTTCCGGGTTATCCCGCACCTTCACCGCCCGCCGTATTACTTATGGAGTAGCAGTGGAAAGAACCTTCCCCATCCATTCGCCCCGTATCGCCAAGATCGAGGTGACTAGAAGAGGTAAGGTCCGTCGGGCTCGCCTGTTCTACCTGCGCGGTCTGACTGGTAAAAAGGCTCGAGTTAAAGAGAAGGGCCGCTTCTAAAATTAACATCAAATGGCGCTGGAGGAGAATACCATCAGGTATTCTCTTTTTGCTTTTAGTAAAATAGACGCAGATAATGCAGATCTATATAATGACGCAGAAGCATCTGTATCCATATCTAAGGGGGATATAAATTGAGTATCAACTGGTTCCCGGGACATATGGTCAAGGCTCGCCGGGAGATAGAAGAGAATATCAAGCTGGTGGATATCGTGGTCATGCTCCTGGATGCCCGCGCACCGTACTCCTGCCGTAATCCTGAATTGGAGAAGATAGCTGCAAGAAAAAAAGTCATTTTCGTACTCAACAAAATGGACCTGTCTGACCAAAAACAGATGCGCAAACATATGACGTCTTTAAGGGCAGAAGGTTTCGTCGTAGCGGCCATGGACTCGCTCAGCGGAAAAGGCCAGCGGGAGGTATTGCAGGCGATAAGTACCAGCTATCAACCATTGGCGGATGCTATGCTGCAAAAGGGGCGGCGGGTACGGCCCGCCCGGGTCATGGTCGTAGGGGTGCCTAATATCGGCAAGTCTACCTTTCTGAACAGTCTGGTGGGCAGGAAAATGGCAGCTACCGGCGCCAAACCCGGGGTCACCCGAGGGAAACAATGGCTCAGGATCCGTGAAGATATCGAATTCATGGATACCCCTGGATTGATGTGGCCCAAAGTCGGAAGCGAAGAACAGGGATACAAACTGGCCCTGCTGGATATTGTAGGTGACAAAGCCTATAGTGAATATGATGTGGCCTTATACCTGATCAACTGGTTTCTAGCCAATCAACCTACGGTTTTGACTGATAAGTTTAAGATCAGCGATAAAAGCCCGGCCCCGGAACTGGTGATGGAGAATATAGCGCGCCATAGGGGATACCTTGTCAAAGGGGGAGAACCCGATCTTGAAAAAACCTGCAAGCTTTTAATACAAGATTTCAGAAAGGGGAAGTTGGGACCGATAAACCTCGATTAAGATATTTATACATAGTGTATTTTAATACACTTGCTCTTTCACGCACAAAACGCCCGCTTACCACAAAAAAACACAGTTCCAGCGACAAAATATCCCATATTTCCCGAAGGAAAGAAATCTGTCCGTGTCAAATAGCTATATCATTACCGTTAATGAGTAACATCCGGCAGGGGGTAATGATGAGTCAGGAGAGACAAGCTAGACAGGTGAATAAACAAGACGTTGCGATGCCCTTTTCGTCTATAAATGTCAGTGATCCTGATGTCTTAAGGGGATTATTAACAAAATCCGGGATCAATTATTGGTTTACCGATGATTGCCGTTCTGGTATATATGGCTGTTGTGACCCGGATTTGAAAGTGACCTTTGTCAATGATGTCTGGGCCAGGTCCCTGAATAAGCAGCCGCATGAATTAGTGGGATCGAATGCTCTGGAATTGATAGCGCCTGAGGTCCATCCATATCTTATACGGGTCTTGGGCCATCTGAATCCCAGTTTTCCAGTTTGTGTCCTTGAATTGGAATTGGACGCAAAAGCTGCAACATGGGCCCGGTGGACCATAAGAGCTGTTTATCATGGACCGATGCTGGTTGAATACCAGGGGAGTTTTGAAGATATCAGCGATATAAAGCAGAGAGAAGTCCGACTAAATCAAGATCGCCTGGAACTAGAGGCGGTAGTAGAATCAAGGACCGCTGAACTCCAAAAAGAGATTGCCCGGCGCCAAATGATGGAAGAAGAGCTGCTTCGAAAAAATAAGCTGGAGTCATTAAGTATTTTAGCCAGTGGTATAGCTCATGATTTTAACAACATTTTGACTATCATCAGCGGCAACAACTCGCTCGCCGGTATTATCCTTGAGGAAAAGGGAGATTATGAGGTGCAGGAATTATTGGATGAGGTACAGCGGGGAGTAATGCAGGCCCGGGAACTTACTGAACAACTGATGACCTTTTCACGCGGTGGTGTTCCCATTAAAGAAGCCTCTTCGATCGAAACCCTGGTCCGGGAAGTAGCTGGCTTTGTCCTTCGCGGTTCCAATGTGCGCGCGGTCTTTTCCAACAGTGGCCAGATATGGCCGGTGGATATCGACCGAGGCCAGATAGGACAGGTATTTCAGAACCTGATTCTCAATGCAGCTCAGTCCATGCCCGGCGGCGGCAATATTGAAATCTATCTAAGCAATATAATGTCGGAAACGGTGGCAGCTCTCACCATGGCTGAGGGAAGGTACGTTCAGATCGTTGTCAAGGATCATGGAACGGGAATTTCCCGAGAGGATCTGGGAAACATTTTTGTACCTTATTTCTCCACTAAGGAAAAGGGACATGGTCTAGGTCTGGCCATGGCTTACTCCATTGTGAATAAACATAATGGGATGATCAAGGTCAGCTCCGAACTTGGTGTCGGTACTACCTTCGAGATCTATCTGCCGGCATCCGAAAGTATGATTATAGAAAAGAATAACATTGTCAGGGTGAACATTTCGGGGCAGGGGCGGATCCTGGTCATGGACGACGATCGGGTGGTGAGAGGGACCCTGGGACGCATGCTCCGGCAGCTGGGTTATGAGGCGGACCTTTCGAACGAAGGTCGGGAGACCATACAGATGTACATGGAAGCAAAGCAGGCCGGCAACCCCTATCATGCTGTAATATTGGATCTTACAGTACCTGGGGGCATGGGGGCACAGGAGACCTTGCAGAGGCTCCTTAAGCTGGATGATAAGACTAAAGCTATTGTAAGCAGCGGTTATTCCTCAGATGAAGTGCTAGTCAATCATCGACATCATGGTTTTTGTGGTGCCATCGAAAAGCCCTTTGAAATCGATCGTCTGAGCCAAGTGCTGTTTGAAGCGCTAGGGCAATATAAGGATTGAGCTCCCTAATTAAATAAAAATAGAGACTTTAGTAGCATATTAGATGTACAATTAAGGGGATTCCCAATAACATTGGGAGTCCCTTTGTTATTTTTCTTCTTTGACCTGGGATGTGAGTTGTTTTTGTATCGTAGGATTCTGATAACTGTATTATTCATATTAATAGGTACCTTTGCCTCGTTTCAGGCTTATTCATGGGCAATAAGCCTGGATGCACAGCGGAGCAGTCCTGCTGAATCCGTTCGTGATCGTACCGGGGAAACCGAAACCATTACTCTCACTGCGGCTGGAGACTGTCTGATGCATATGCCAGAGGTCAATTCGGGCTTACAGGCCGATGGTTCCTATCGATTCGATACCTTTTTTGCCGACGTAGCCGGGTTGATTCAGGAAGGTGATTATAGTTCCACCAATCTGGAAACTGCTTTGGCAGGCCCCGAAAGCGGCTATACCGGGTATCCGATGTTCAACAGTCCAGACGAGATTGCCAATACCTTCAAACAGGCTGGTTTTGACATGGTGGTGACTGCTAATAATCATTCACTTGATCGAGGATACTCTGGTGGTATCCGCACTTTGCGAGTTTTGAGGGAAGCCAGGCTGGATACCCTGGGAACCTACCGTGATCCTACCGAAGCCCAATCCTTTTTGATAAAGGACATTCGAGGCGTCAAGGTAGGATATCTCGCTTATACTTACGGCACCAACGGGATACCTCTTCCATCGAAACACCCTGAATACGTTAATATACTACAAACAAACAAAATTTTATTAGATATCAAAAAACTAAGGCCGCAGGTGGATGTTCTAATTCTGGTATTACACTGGGGAGTGGAATATCAGCCACGCCCTGGCCAAGATCAGGTTGCTTTGGCTAGAGATCTTTTAGAGGCAGGAGCTGATGCTATTCTTGGCAGCCATCCACACGTTATTCAGACTATGGAAGTGATGCAGGTAAAGGGCAAACCCAAATTCGTGATCTATGGTATGGGCAACTTTATCAGCAATCAACAGGAACTGGAACGCAAATGCGGGATTGTTCTTAAACTCAAATTCAAAAAAGACCTTGATACTAATGAAACCAGGTTGATAGAGGTTTCCTACACTCCGACCTTTTCCCATCCTTATAATGACCATGGACTGGTTCATTACCGCGTTATTCCCCTCGAACAGACCATAACCAAAATCAAGCAAGGACAGGATCCATTCATGGACAGTAATGACTTGCCTGTATTGGAGGCAGCATTGCGCTCAACAGTCAGCCAGCTCGGGCCTGAGTTCAAGGACGAATAATCATTCTATAGCCGCCCGGTAAACTGGTTTGAATAATGTCAGCCCTATTTATCCTAAAAATTTTTTGTAAAAAATTAATGTGTACGACAAAAAGTGAGTATTTCTCCAAAGGGATATAGTATAGAATTGTCAAATAAAACGGAATAGAGCCTGTCTAAAAATTCATACAATTAATGTACATTGGATAACGGTGGTGGAATGAAAAACTCGACAAATTTATTAACAGAACTCCAGGAGGAAAATAGTGCCCTGAAAAAACGGATTGAGATGCTGGAGAACATAGCATCTCCCGGACAGGCAGGATCAAAGCTGGAAGAACGGTTGAAGATCGAAGAAGCCCTGGCCGCTTGTTCTCGCCTCTTCGCCCAACCCGGAGAGGTCGATATAGACCGTATTCTGAAATTGATCGGCGAGGCCGTAGGTGCGCACCGGGCTTGTATTTACGAATTCATTGAAAATACGATGGTTGCCCATAACACTTATGAGTGGTGTGCTCCCGGCATCGCTTCCAAGATGGTAGAGTTAAAAAACATCGATATGAATATGTTCCCCTGGTCTTTGGGTGAAATAATCCGCGGAAGAGTAGTTAACATGCCGGATGCTGCTAATCTTCCTTCTGAAGCCTCAAATGAAAGCGAGATATTACTATGGGCAGATATCTATTCAATGGTGGCTGTCCCTGTTTTTAATTCGGAAAATAATCTGAGTGGCTGGATGGGATTTGTCGATACGTCTCACCATCGCGAATGGCGTGAGGAAGACATAAGACTCCTGCAAATAGTGGCTGAGATGCTGGGTGTTTATTGGGAGAGAAAACGAGCAGAAGAGGAGATCCTTCATCGCCTGGCAGTAGAGGAGGTAATTGCGAAATGTTCCCGATTGTTGGTTGGAGATAAAGAGATCGATTACCTGCAGCTGCTGAAAATAGTAGGACAGGTAGTTAATGCCCAAAGAGTGTGTATCTATGATTATCGTCCCGAAGATGTTGCGGTAGTCAGGCATGAATGGTGTGGACCAGGAACTCTTCCATTGGAAACTGAATTCAGAACCCTGGATTTATCCAATTTTCCCTGGGCTTTTAACAATATACAAACCGACCAGGTGCTCATTATTGAGAACCTCGACGATTTATCAATGGCAGCCAGTTCGGAAAAGGAAACCCTGCAAATGTCAGATGTACAATCAATACTGGCAGTGCCCATTTGGGACAACGACCGCAAGCTGAAGGCCTTTATGGGATACGTAGATACCAGTACTCCACGGAAATGGCAGAATGATGATCTGAGATGTCTACACATCGTAGCCGAAATGGTTGGTGCCCACTGGGAAAGGGTTAATGCCGTGCAGGTGATCAGGCATCGATTAGAGGTAGAGGAAGCAATTGCCGATTGCTCAAAGCTATTGGTATCAGGAGAGGAAGTAGATTTTACAGAACTGCTGGGTATTGTTGGCCGGGCTGTTAAAATAGATCGAGTGGGCATCTATGAATATACCCGCGATTATAAGGCTTTATGCCGCTATGAGTGGTTTGCGGAAGGTAACCAACCTGTACAGGATGTATTCAGGAGTCTGGACCTGGCGGAATATAACTGGGCTATGAAGCGGGCAATAAATAATGATCCGATTATTATTGAAGATCCCGCGAAACTCCCCTTTGAAGCACGCAAAGAGAAAAACACTATTCAATCTTCTGGTATAGCTTCGCTTTTAGCGGTACCTATCTGGGATAGTGAACATAATCTCAAAGCTTTTATGGGTTATGGTGATACACGACATGTAGAGGCTTGGGCCAGCGAAGACCTTAATTGCCTCAGGGTAGTGGCGGAAATGATCGGGGCTTCCTGGGAAAGGATACGAGTCCAGGAGCAGATACTGCACCGTCTGACCGTTGAAGAGGCTATTGCTGAAGCTTCAAGATGTTTCCTGCAAACCGAAGAACCCGACATATACCAGATCATTAAGCTTATTGGAACTGCCGTCAAAGCCAACCGGGCTTACGTTTTCGAAATCAATGGGCAAACCGGGTTGGTGGATTGTACCTATGAATGGTGTGATGAGGTTACCGAATCCCATATCCATCTGCTCAAGGATTTGGGATATAACAGTGTTGAATGGTGGGCTGATCAATTATTGGCCGGAGAGACCATCGTCATTTCTCAGATCGATTGGCTCTCAGGTGACTTTGTTGCGGAACGAGAGCTGCTCAGAGAAATGGATGCCAAGTCGCTGGTTATGGTGCCGATTTTCGGGTCTAATCACCGCCCTCTGGCCAGTCTCGGCTTTGATGATGTTCATGGACGTGAGACATGGTTGGAGGAGGATATAAGGTGTTTGCAGATGGTCGGAGGGATGTTGGGGGCCTACTGGGAGCGCCGGGAAAATGAAAAAGCTTTGCGGCACCGTGAGGCCATGTTCCGGTCGTTGGCGGAGATCACGCCTGCTTTCACCTATATAACTAATATGCAGCCGGTAGATCCCTTGTTATTCTTTAACTCGGCAGTTAGCACACTGAGTGGATACAGCCCCGAAGAAATTGCGAATATGAATCCCTGGAACATATACCATCCCGATGACCGGCCGATGCTGGTAGAACGTGGACTGGCCCGCATGAGGGGCGAGGAAGTACCACATAATTACGAGGTGCGTTTCATCAAGAAAAACGGAAGTATTGGTTATGGTTTATTGAACTCAGCCAGGGTCGAATGGGAAGGCGAGACAGCTATAATAACGGTTGTCCACGATATAACAGATCAGAGGAACCTGCTCCAGAAGCTTACTCAAGCCCGTGATGAATTAGAAATGATGGTCATCGAGCGGACCTCCGAGCTGATCAAGGTCAACAAAAACCTGTATATGGAGATAAACGAGAGGAAACAGATCGAACAGATATTGCGTAAAAGTGAGGCCGCCTTTAAAAAACTGGCCGAAGCATCCCCCGCTCTCATCTACGTGATCGATAATGCAAACCTCCGTTATATAAACTCGGCCGGGGAGAATATGATAGGGTACGACCGCGAAGAGATCGTGGGCAAGCCTTATGAAATTGTGCTTCATGGCGATTTTAAGGATCTGTTCGATAAATATGGCCGGGCACGGCTGTCGGGCAAGTATATCCCACCCTACGAAATGAAGATGATTCACCGCGATGGAACAGAGATCTGGGGCATACTATCCGGGGATACCATAGAATTCGAAGGGACCAGATGCAATATTGGCGCTATTTTGGATATAACCGAGTATAAGAAGATGGAAGAGGAACTGATGAGAAAGGAACGGTTGGAAACGCTGGGGTTGCTGGCCGGCGGGATTGCCCACGATTTCAACAACATCCTTACTGTGATTTCCGGAAATTCCTCACTGGCTCAGATGATTTGGCAGGGTAAAGAACATGAAGAGATCCCCGGCCTACTCGATGATATTAAAACTGCTGCGCTCCAGGCCACCCGTCTTACCAACCAGTTACTCACATTTTCCAAGGGTGGTGCCCCGATGAAGCAGATCCTGCCCGTTCAGGAGTTGGTGATGGAGTCAGCCAGGTTTGCCTTAGCCGGATCCGGTTTTAAGTGCACTTACTCTTTTGCAGAAGATCTATGGGCTATCAATGTCGATCGTGAGCAGATGTGTCAGGTCATAAGTCATCTGGTCAGTAATGCCTCTCAGGCTATGCCCAAGGGCGGTGAAATCCGTTTGGAAATCGATAACCTTGAGCTTTCAGAGGCGGGTCACAGTCTTGAACCGGGCAAGTATGTGAGAATTGCCGTGATCGATCAGGGCCATGGTATTGACGAAGGATTACTATCCAAAATATTCAACCCTTACTATACTACCCGGGAGTCGGGACGGGGAATGGGGCTGGCAGTTACTGAATCAATTATCAGAAGACATGGAGGAGCTATTACGGTGAAACCCAACCTGGACCAGGGAACCACCTTCGAGGTCTATATACCTGCTTCCGGTCATTTACCTTATAGCAACTTCGTTGCGGAAGAGATGAGTATGGGAGGACAGGGACGGATCCTGGTTATGGATGATGAGGAGTATATCCGTATAATCCTGGGCCGGATGCTCAAAAAACTGGGATATGAGGTCTATATGGCCTGCGACGGGCAGGAAGCCATCGAGCATTATACCAGTAAAATGGACAGTGACGAACCTTTTGATGTAGTAATCATGGACTTGACCATCCCTGGAGGAATGGGAGGCAGTGAGACGGTTGAGGAACTATTGAAGATCGACCCGGACTTGAAGGCAATAGTTTCCAGCGGGTATTCCAGTGATCCGGTCATGGCAAATTACCACGATTATGGTTTTTGCGGCGTTATACCTAAACCATATGAGATATCCAAACTCAACCGGGTGCTGCGTGAGGTCCTCTGCAAACAATCAGCCTAGATACCTTTTGGAATATTTGGGAGACCCGGTTCAGGGCATGATAAAAGGTAATCTTGAGTAAGCGACGAATAATTGAATTAGAGTTAAAATAAAAAGAGGAGCCAGGTAAAAATGGTTTCTCTTCTTTTATACTCTTCTCAGGGATCAAACCTGTTAGCACCGGCGGTGCAGATGTTTAGCCTTAATTTATAAGAAGAGGTGGTTATAGTGGTAGCTTTTTCGCATTTGTTTTCTCCAGCCCGGGTTGGAGGTAAACTGGTCAAGAACCGCCTGGTAATGGCACCCATGCTTACTGGATTCGCAGGTCTGGATGGTGAGGTCAACCAGAGCCTGATCGATTATTATCTGGAAAGAGCCCTGGGCGGGGTGGGCATCATCATCGTTGAGGCGGCCTGTATCGATCAGCCGGCTGGACTGGAGACATTTCATCAACTCAAACTGGATCATCCCCGCCACATATCCAGCCTGGAAAACCTTTCCCGAACCATCGCCAACCATGGTGCCCGATCCTTTATCCAGATTTTCCATGCCGGTAGGCAGACTTCGCAGTTTATTACCGGTGTTCAGCCGGTCGCCCCCTCTCCGGTGGCGTGCCCGGTTACCCGAGAAGTTCCCCGCGAACTGACCATCACCGAGATCGAGGACGTTACTGAACGTTTCATAAGGGGTGCAAGTTATGCGGCCATGGCCGGCTTTGACGGAGTAGAACTGCATGCCGCCCACGGTTATTTGATCAACCAGTTCCTATCTCCCCACAGCAATAATAGGAATGACCGCTACGGCGGCAGCCTGGACAACCGTATGCGGCTGCTGTTGGACATTATTAGAGGAATCAAGGCGAACGATCCCGGACTGTTGTTGTCCGTCAGAATAAATATAGACGACTTTGTTGATGGCGGGTTGGTACCCGAAGAGAGCCTGGTAATATGTCAGCAGATGGAAGCCGCCGGCGTGGATCTCATCCACTGCAGTGTGGGAACATATGAGTCGGGTCTGACCAGTATTGAACCTTCATCTTATCCGGAAGCCTGGCGAGCATACCTCTCCGAAAAGGTAAAGAAGGCCGTAAACGTTCCGGTGGTAGGAGGCGGGATGATCCGAAATCCCCAGACCGCGGAAGACGTTATCGCCAAAGGTCAGGCTGATTTTGTTTTTCTGGGCAGGAGTCTCCTGGCTGACCCGCACTGGCCTGTCAAAGCTCGAGAGGGCAAGGTAGAGGATATAAGACCATGTATAAGCTGTAACCACTGTTTCTCCAGCAATTCCAAAGGCTTGGCTGTCAGTTGTACGGTCAATCCCTGGGTGGGTAATGAGGCGCGTGAGCTGCCTCGGCGAGCAAAACCCGTCAGACAAGAACGGGTCGATGTCATAGGAGGAGGTCCGGCCGGGATGCAGGCCGCCATTGCCCTTGATAAATTAGGTTTTGCGGTTTCATTATATGAACGTGAAGATCGTCTGGGTGGTCTTCTGAATCTTGCGAGCCTGCCGCCCCATAAAGATGATCTGGAAAAGCTGAACCAGTACCTGATCAGACAGGTAGAGCACAGCTCAGCAGAGGTCCATTTGAATACCCAGTATGAAATCGGCCGGTTGAGTGAGGCTCGGCCGGACCATATCGTTGTGGCGACCGGCTCAAAGACACGGACCCCTAAAATCGATGGTTGGGACCCGACCTTCTGCTGGAGTGTAGATCAGGTCCTAAGGCAGGAAGTCAGCCTGAAAGGTAAAAGGATCCTGATCATAGGTGGCGGCAGAAGTGGCTGTGAAGTAGCCGACTACCTGCTGGGAGACAGCAATGAGATCACAGTAGTAGAATTGGATCGCTTTCTGGCTGCTACGATGGAAAAGAAAAACCGCCGGTCCTTGATGAACCGTTTGGAAGAAGGCGGCGTGAAACGCTTGTTGTCAGCCCAGGTACTGGAGGTCGATCACCAGCAGGCGTCCATCAAGATCGAACATGGCCAGGTCGTTTCACTGGGAATCGACACAGTAATAGGCGCTGCCGGGTTCACCCCGCTAAACGATTTGTTCTTCCAGATCGGCCAACAGCATGGATCGACTTTCCTGATAGGTGACGCTTTCCAGGTGAATGGGATCAAACAGGCGCTGGACCAAGGGGAAATGCTGGCCCGGCATTTATACCGTACCCGGGGAGGTAACGGGATTTGACAAAAGATGGGCTGGAATACCTGAATAAAGAAAGAGAACGGATAGAGAGTTTAAAAGTATACGAATATGAGGCCTATAGAGAAGGTTATCAATTTATAGCTGGAATAGATGAAGTTGGCCGCGGACCGCTGGCTGGGCCGGTGGTAGCTGCGGCAGTTATACTTCCCCCTGGATTCTTTCTGCCCGAGGTCAATGATTCGAAAAAACTGACATCCAAAGTACGTAGTCAGCTGTCCGATGCCATTAAAGGGGAATCTGTAGCGTGGGCACTGGCTGCTGTATATCCCCCTTATCTGGACCGGATAAACATATTGAATGCCACCAGGGAAGCCATGCGGACCGCGGTGGAACATCTTACGCCTTCTCCCGATTTTCTACTGATTGATGCAGTCAAACTTCACGATATAGATATTAAGCAGAGGTCTATCATCAAGGGGGACAGCAATAGTGTTTCTATTGCCTGTGCCTCTATCCTTGCCAAAGTGGAACGGGATCGTTCCATGGAAGCCTTTGATAAGCTCTATCCTGACTATGGCTTTGCCCGACACAAGGGATATGGGACACGGGAACACCTGGAGGCTTTGATGCGCCGCGGGGTCTGTCCCATACACCGGGAGAGTTATGCACCGGTCAGAGCTATTCGTGAAGGAGGTAATTATGGATACCAGCCAGGTCTCTTTGACCAGGACAATGCTTAATATAAGTACTCCCAACAACCAGGGCGTCAACTTTTCACAGGGCGAGGTCGTTAAAGGCGTAGTACAGGAGGTCCGCTCCGACGGTACGGTTATGATAACCATCAAAGGCCAGACTATCGAGGCCTTGACTGAGGTGCCGGTGCAGCCTGGCCAGCAGTTATATCTCAAGGTCGATGACTTCCGGGATGGGAAGACCTTTTTGAAGGTAGTCACGCCTCAGGCCATGGAAGTTATAGAAAATGCCAACCTGTCAGCCAACCTGGTGGAAATGGGCATATCGGCCAAAGAAGAGAATGTTGCGATGGCGCGTAAGCTGTTGGAGTATAATATGCCGGTCACCACCAGTAACCTTAATGAAATGGCAAAAGGAGTCAAGCTGCTGGGGGCAGCTACGCCAAGAAATCTGGAAATGGTCGCCTTTGTCATGTCGCGCAATCTACCGGTCGATATGAATACCCTGAAGGCTCTTGAACAATATACCTTGCCGGGCAGCAATATAGCCAAATTGTTAGAATCGGTGGTCCAGAGCCTGCGAGAACTGGGCCAGACACAGAGTGCCGCGATGCCGGCCAGCCCCGAGCTTTTACTTGCTGATGTTACTGACAGCACCGGCACCGGAGGAAAAACTCCTGTTGCTGCCGCTGCTAATGCCGATACTCCTGCCCTTTCTGGTGCTTCAAGTTCCAGTGGTGGGAATACCGGGGTCACGAGCAGTTCCGGACAGATACTAAATGAAGCAGCCTCGTTCCAACCAAGTCAAGCTGCCAGCCCGGGACCGGCTGCTTCCGGTCAAGCTGTGGTCCCCAGCGTGGAATTGTCGCCAGCACAGCAAGGGTCACCGGCGACAGCCGTCAGCGGCAATATATCGGCCCCAATACCTGATTTTGAACCTAACGTCACTATGGCAGTACTGGAAGAAAGCGATCCAGTGCCGTCAGTTGGTCGGACTGCTCCCAATACTACGCCGGTAAATAGCGGCATCAATCAGGGTGCACAGCAAACGACAGAACTCCCGCAGCCGGCTGCCCAGGCCCCAAGCACCAACAATGTCTCTCAGCCGGCCGTAACGGCCGGACCGGTTTTACCGGAGACATCAGCAGCTGAGCTGGCGGCTCAGGTGAATACGAATCTTGTCCCGGACCAGGGCACCGCCAAGGCCTTCCCACCTCAAGCAGCAGGGCAGGTCCCGGTAACGGCCGTAACCGTTGAGGACGGGAATCAGGAACCTGTGATCCCTGCCCCCCCTGCCGCCAGCATTGACCTGCCGGAGGAGATACCGGCGAATACCAGGGTATCTCCTGATATAACTGGATCAAGCAACGGTAAAACAACTGCTGTACTACCAGGCCAGAATGTCCCAGCTGCTGTTATAGCCAGTGATATGACCGAGTTGGAATTCCCAGCAGGATTGGCAGTGAAGGCGGCAGAAACAGAAGCGGAGGCCGCTCCGCAGGCCCCGGCAGCTACTGGCTCTAAGGCGCAGGATAGCACCGCTTCCGCCATAGCAGATAAATCAACCCCGGGTACAGCTGGCGATAGCAGTAAAAGCGCAGCACCCTTGCAGTCAGACATCCAGAAGGGTGCTGATAGACCCGGAGTTCAGACTTTTTCCAGCACTGGCCCTAACGCCAGCATTGCAGCAGGTACTGGCAAGATCAATGATCAGTTGAACCTGCTGAAGACCCTGATAGAATGGATGCAGGTCGATGGGCGGGAGCCGGCGGCTGATATCAGCGGGAAACTGGAAAGGGCAGTCGCTTCAGATAAGGATGTTATCCGGGGATTGACGATGTTGCAGGACGCAATAAAAAATGAGAATACCCAGACCCGCAGCCCGGTGGTGCACGATCTGCTGCAACGGATAGATAACCTGGAAAAAGAGCTGTCCGGGCAGAAGATGTTCAATTTCCTGAGTCGCACCACTAACGACAATCAGTTCAACTTCTATTACTTCTCGATACCGGTCAGGGTCGGGGAAGAGTTGCACCAGTGTCAGCTGAGATTCAATAAAGACGGTCGCCGTGACCTGCGCGATGTCGATAACCTTAATTTTGTAGTTTCACTGGATACCGGCAAAATGGGCCTGGTTCTCTTTCATGTCAACTGGCAGAGAAGCGGCAGACTGACCCTGCAGGGAGTAGTTGAGAACGACAACGTTGCCAAGTATTTGAGCAATAATATGCCCAATCTGGTCAGTAAGCTCAAGGATCTGGGCTACTCAGTGCAAAACCTGGGGATCAAGGTCTCTAAGGAAGAGATCGACGAAGGCTTGAAGGTCAGGATGGAAGAGACTCCGTTATCTATCCGGCCGCTGGGGATCGATATAACGGTTTAGCAGTAAGGGGAACTAATATGTCAGACAAAAAGGAATTTGACAGCAGTCACAGAGCGGTCGCCCTTCGCTATGACTTTGAACAGGATGCAGCTCCCGTAGTGGTGGCAAAAGGCCGCGGATTCATCGCCGAGCGCATAGAGGAGGTCGCCAGAGATTGGGGGATCCCTCTGAAAGAAGATGCCAAACTGGCGGACTATTTGATGGCATTGGATCTTTATCAGGAGATACCAGCGGAATTGTATTCAGTCGTAGCAGAGATCCTGTCTTTTATCTATTCAATGGACCGTAAATATTGAATCGGAATGGCAGGGATAAGGCTTGAACAACAGGGAATTAGGTTGCCAGGGGGAAGAGCGGGCGGCTCGTTATCTGAAGAAAAGAGGATATAATATACTGGCCCGGAATTTTCATACCCGCTATGGGGAATTGGATATAGTATGCAGGAAGGGCGGTAACCTGGTTTTTGTTGAGGTAAAGACCAGGCGTGGGACAGGTTATGGTACGCCGGAAGAGGCGGTCACCCCCAGGAAGATGGATCACCTGCGCAAGGCTGCGGCCATTTATCTTGAAACCAACCAGCCGTCCTTCCGGGAGATCCGGTTTGATGTTATTACGATCCTGCTGGAAGATGACAGGGAGGAGTTCAATCATATCAAATATGCTTTTTAAATGTATAGCAGACTGCTCCAATCATTCAATTTGAGGTGAGATCATTTGCTTATATACGGGAAGGAAATACGGGAAATCATCAAGGACGGTGTCAGACAGCAGGCAGACAGGACTCCGATGGCCATGGCGATCATTCAGGTGGGGGCCAATGAAGCATCCAGCTTGTATGTCAGATCTATAGAAAAATTCGGCCTTGATGTCGGCGTTAAGGTCGAGGTGCTGAATTTTCCGGTTGATGTGAGTCACGAGAGTCTGCTGCAAAAGATAGAGCAGCTCAATCATGATCCCGAATTCACCGGTATCATGCTGCAGACTCCATTGCCGCCCGGTCTCAATTATGGCCGCCTGGTCAATTCCATAGCCTGGCATAAAGAAGTTGAAGGCCTGCACAACTATAATCTGGGCAGGTTGCTGAGCCGGGAAGATGGGGTCAAGCCCTCCACCCCCAAAGCGGTGATATCCATTTTGAAAGGTCATGGAGTAGAAATCGACGGGCAGAAGGTGACTATAATCGGACGCAGCCTGGTGGTGGGCAGCCCTCTGGCCGTGATGATGACTCGTGAAAACGCTACAGTTAGACTATGTCACTCTCATACACGGAGTCTGCCCGAGGAGACAAGGACAGCTGACATATTAGTGGTTGCGGTGGGAAAAACAAATCTCGTTACGGGTGATATGGTTAAAGATAACTGCGTGATAATTGATGTGGGGATCAATTTTGATGAGAATGGCCACGTAATAGGAGACGTAAGCAATGAGGCAAAAGCCCGCGCGCGACTGGCCAGTGCAGTGCCCGGCGGCATCGGGGTGCTTACCGTCGCCGAACTCTTTGATAACCTTTGTATATTGAAGAGACAGCAAATATAAGCATAGTTTTTTACCACAGATTAAAGGGCGAGGACGGGAGTGAAGATAAAGGCATGTTAAAAACCCGCGACTAAGGCGTACTAACGTACGGTGATAGAGCGGGTTTTTAATATAACGAATATATTCGCTTCTGTCCTCGGCCTGCTTTAGTAGAGCGGCATCCAGCAAACCTGAGGATTAGCCTTGCGCTGCTGTACTCTTACCTTGCCGGCTTCATACTCCTGTTTTTCCACTTCATTTTCCAGGATCAAAGTCGGGACCAGACATGGCTTCATATCCTGACCCAGGGCAACAAACGTAAAATAAGCAGTCATACAACACTGTTTGGTTCCCTGCAGCAGGTCCTCGGCATCGATACTGACGGCTATCTCCATGGAATGATTGGATACATAGGTGACATTGGCATGACAACTGGCCAGGTTGCCCATGAATACGGGAGCATGAAAGTTTATATTGTCAATACCTGCGGTAACGACAATAGCCCGTGAATGTTTGGTGGCACAAGCCCCGGCACAGTTATCCATCATCTTGAGCAACTCTCCGCCATGAGCGGTACCCGCCGGATTGGTCTGAGAGGGAAGGATTATCTGACTGAGGGTAGTGGCGGTTTCAGCGACAGTTCTACCTTCTGATTCCAATTCGATCCACCTCCTATTTATACCATTCTAGCCCAGTAGGGACTAGTTTTCAAATGATTTTGCTGCGGTAACATTTACGCTATATTTATGATGAAAACGGATATGCCGGCGTGGATTGAGGATAAAGGGGCATAATGGTATAATGATTCCGTAAATGACCGCTGTGGTCAATCGTACACGATATGATTGCATATAGAGATAACTTTATTATTCTAAGGCTGACCGGAGGAAGAAGTTTTATGAAAAGCAGACAATTTGCCGTCATCGGCATCGGCCGGTTTGGCAGCAGCCTGATAAAGGAATTGACCAGGATGGGGAACGAAGTGCTGGCGATCGACATCGACGCTGATCGGGTCAATGATGCGGTGGAATACTGTACTCATGCCGTCCAGGCCGATACCATGGACGAAGCTACCCTGAAAGCTCTGGGTATACGTAACTTCGATGTGGTGGTAGTAGCTATCGGTGATAATATCCAGGCCAATATCCTGACGACCATCATGTTGAAGGAACTGGGTGTGAAAAAGGTCATAGCCAAGGCTCAAAATACTTTGCATGGTAAGGTCCTGGAGAAGATAGGGACTGACCTGGTGATTTATCCGGAACGGGATATGGCGATCAAACTGGCCCGGTCACTGGTCTCGGTAAACTTCCTGGAACAGATCAGCTTATCGCCTGATTATGGCATAATCGAATTATTTGCTCCTCATGCCTTCCTCAACCGTACGCTGGCTGATATAGGGCTGCGAAAGAAAATGCGGGTGACTATCCTGGCCATAAAGCGTGGTAACGACATTCTGGTTGCCCCTTCTCCGGAAGAAATATTCAAGAGCGGTGATGTATTAGTAGCACTGGGGGAAAATAGCGGCCTGGAACAATTGACCAATATCGAATAGCTTGTCGTTTGAAGGGGTCACCCGAAATGATAAAAAACAAGATAAATGAGCCTAAATGGTTAGCTCTAAGTTTTCTTATCGTAATAGCATGCGGAAGTATCCTTTTATACCTGCCCTGGGCTTCCCGGAGCGGTCATACCTCATATATCAACTGTTTGTTCGTAGCGACTTCAGCCACCTGTGTAACCGGTCTGGTTCCAGTAGACACCGGGACCAACTGGACTCTATTCGGGAAGATCATTATCCTTCTCCTGATACAGATCGGGGGTCTGGGTGTCATGTCTTTTGCGGTTTTTTATGCCCTTTTGGCCGGACGTAAGATCCATCTCCGCCAGCGGCTGGTCATGCAGCAGGCCGTCAACGTATCGGAAGTAGGAGGAGTAGTCAGACTCTTCCGGTATCTGCTGCTTTTCACCTTTTTGGTGGAAGCAATCGGAGCGCTGATATTGGCCGTGCGCTGGTCGGGTGAGATGGGATGGGGCAAGGCCCTGTGGTTCGGGCTGTTCCATTCGGTATCTGCCTTTAATAATGCCGGCATCGACCTTATGGGAGGATTCAAGAGTTTGACGGGCTATACTTCTGATATAACAGTCAACCTGGTTATCACCATCCTGATCATCATCGGCGGTCTCGGTTTTATCGTTACTTACGAATTATATCGTTATCATACGGAACGCAAGCTTTCTCTGCATTCCAAGGTCGTCTTGCTTACAACTGGTATCCTTTTGTTGTTTGGCACCCTGCTGTTGTTAGTGGGTGAGTATGACCATGCTCTGAAGGGTATGCCTTTTGGTACCAAGCTGCTGGCTTCCTGGTTTCAGAGTGTGACCCCGCGTACGGCAGGATTCAATACCATCGATCTCACCAGTTTACATCTTTCTTCTCAACTGGTAATAATCATGCTTATGCTGGTCGGCGCATCACCGGGTTCAACCGGCGGCGGCATCAAAACCTCTACCTTTGCCATACTATGGCTGGCCATTTATAGCCAGCTAAGGGGCAAGAAGGATACCGAGATATTTGAAAGAAGGATCGATACCTCAGACGTCATGCAGGCTCTGACCATATTTCTGCTCTTTTCATTAACGATGGTCGTGACCACCTATCTGGTTTCACTGACCTATCCGCGGGGTGATTTAACCAGTATAGCTTTTGAGGTGGCATCGGCGTTGGGCACTGTTGGGCTGAGCCTGGGTCTGACTCCCGAGCTTACCACCCTGCCCAAGATATTTCTGATCATAACCATGTTCCTGGGCCGAGTGGGACCCTTGACCCTGGGCTTTGCTTTGGCCTTCAAGGAGAAACAGCCCGATATCCACTGGCCAAAAGGAAAGATAATGATCGGCTGAAAATAATGCTATCTTATAACCTATCATTATTTGGAGTTTGAATCTCCAGATAAAATCCGATAAGATATGAGGTAGGATTTTTACCGTAATATGTCGAAAAGATAATAAAACCAAATAATTGATCTCCGATTCGTGGCACCTAAAGCCTCAGGCAATGGTACAACGAACGACGGGTTCACCGGGAAACGGGTGGGCCTCCCGTGTTTGGAAAGGAGAGCAGCCTTGAAGACGTAAGTGCTTGGATGCTCCTTTTTGGATGCTCCAGGCACTTTTTTTGGTTTGTTACTGGTTGGCTGTAAAGACAGACAGAGATAAAGCCTTATGATGAATTGTAGATAAAATACTAAGGCTATAGAGAAGCAGGAAGAGATTGGGAGAAGCATATTGATAATTCACCGTAAAAAGGCTTGTGTACATGCAGGGTTTAAAAACCATGCATTTATTTAACGATGCCATCGCTTCTTCACGTCAGTAACCCCTTCCTTATCTACATATTCAAAATTAATTAAAGGTCTTACTATTGGCAGTATTACCAAAGCGGAAAAGAGCGAGACTATAAACTGGCAGGAGGATCGCCGGTCAACTTTGTAATAGCCATCTTTGTAACCTAACATATCAATCTTGACTGCTTAAGTAGTTTGAGGAGGAATTATTATGAAACAAACCCGTCCATGGATAGGCGCTATTTGCCTGCCAATAATTTTATTGATTTGTTTGCTGATATCGGTCTACCCGGTTTTTGCCGAGGGCGACGGCAGCGGAGGCGGACAGAACGTGCCCCTGGGACTGGCCAGTTCGAGTCCGGCCAATGGGGTTCAGAACGTATCCCCGGATATTAAAATCAAGCTGGTTTTCAACAAGAACGTCATCAATATGACGGTCAAAGAAAACAACCTGCGTTGTTTTTCCCTCTATGCGGGAAGTGTTTCAGTTCCACTGGAAGTCCAGATGGCAGATGACCAGATCTATCCCGAGTTGAAACGCGACGTCACCCTGGTACCCCGGCAGAGGTTACAGCCGGGGAATGACTATACCGTAGTTATCTCCAAAGCATTACAGGCCAAGAACGGAGCTGTACTGGGGCAGGATGTAAAGATCAGATTCAAGACTGCAGCGGTGGAGAAGGCGGCAACGTCTGCTTCCGGAAATGAGGAAAAAACCACCGGGGAAGCCCCGGCAACGGTAAAAGAAGACAGTGTTTCAAAACCGGAGAACAGGACAGCGGTTGAGAACGGGGAGAAGGCTGTGCCGTCAGAGACAGGTAAACCCGAGGTAAAGCCAGAAAGCATCAACAAGAAACTGCCGGCAAAGACCGTTGATTCCAGTAAGCATGATTCCTGGATCTGGCCGGTATTGATAATAGTAATTATTGTTTTGGGCGCAGGTTACGGCTATCTGGGAAAGAGACGCTAAAGGACCAAAGACTGCCAAGCGTTAGGAGTGCATTGGTACGAGGAAACGGATAATATATATAGTTTTGGCATTAGCACCGGTTTTGGCCATTATTCTCTCGTTGTTTATCGGCAGGTATCCGGTATCCCTGTCTACGATCGCAGAAGTCGTCTTGACCAAATTGCATCTGGGGAACTACCAGGTTGCCAGGGTGAATACGGTACTGATCTGGGATATCCGGCTGCCCCGTGCCATACTGGGTGCGATGGTAGGCGGGTGCCTGGCCGTCAGCGGAGCCGCTTTCCAGGGACTGTTTCGCAATCCCCTGGTCAGTTCCGGCATCCTGGGAGTAAGTTCCGGGGCCGGATTCGGGGCGGCACTGGCTATCATAATATTTCACGGCAATACACCGGCAACCTATATATTCGCTTTTGCATTTGCCCTGCTGGCGGTTTTGCTTAGTTATATGATCGGGCAGGTCTATAATACTGCCCCGACCATAATGCTGGTACTAGGAGGAGTGATCGTATCATCGGTCTTTTCCTCTCTTATCTCCTTTACCAAATATGTAGCTGATCCCTACCAGGAGTTACCCAGCATAGTATTCTGGCTGATGGGTAGTCTGGCTACTGCCAATTACCGGGATGTCATGGTGGCCGGGATCCCAATGCTGGTAGGGGTGATCGGACTGCTGGGCATCAAGTGGCGCATCAACGTGCTATCCATGGGAGACAAGGAAGCTCATACCCTGGGGGTCAATCTGAAACTGGATAAAGGCATTGTTATTCTTTCAGCCACCCTGGCTACTGCCGGGGCGGTATGTGTCAGCGGCATCATCGGCTGGGTGGGGCTTATCATCCCCCATGTCTGTCGCATGCTGGTCGGCAATGACAATCGGGTGCTGATCCCGGCCAGTATGGCCCTGGGGGCCTGCTTCCTGGTATTGGTGGATGACGTGGGAAGAGTCATTACCGGATCCGAGATCCCACTCGGTATTCTGACAGCCGTGATCGGTGCTCCTTTCTTTGTTTGGCTGCTGAAAAAGACCAGGGGGGGAGGGTGGTAGACATGTACCTGTTGGAAGTTAATAATGCCTGCTTTGCTTATCCCCAGCAGAAGACTGAAGTCTTTTCAAACATCAATTTACGGGTGGGCCGGGGTGAGATCTTCTGCCTTCTCGGGCCGAACGGCTGCGGTAAGACTACCTTGCTGGACTGCATACTGGGCATACACGGTCTGGGTAAGGGAACCATATGTGTAAACGGTGAGGATGCGAAACATTTTCACCCTGGTGAAATGGCCAGGCATGTGGCCTACGTACCGCAGCGACATGACAATAGCTTTCCCTATACCGTTATCGATATGGTCAAGATGGGACGGACCGTGTACACTGGGCGTTTTTCATCGCCTTCCGAACTGGACAAAATACGGGCCAAGCAAGCGCTGACCACTGTTGGCATGATGGACCTGCGCCATCGTCCCTTTACGCAATTGAGCGGTGGCGAAGCTCAACTGATCATGATAGCCCGGGCTCTGGCCCAGGAAACACCGCTCATTATCATGGATGAACCGACTGCCCATTTGGATTTTAAACATGAGATGCTGGTGATGGAGACCATAGTCAAACTGGTGAAGGAGACAGGTTTATCAATACTGATGGCCACTCATTTTCCCAATCACACATTTTATTTCGAGAATCAGGAAATGCCGATTACGGTGGCCTTGATGCACGGCAATACCTTTTTGGAGACCGGTACTCCGACCGAGGTGCTCACCGAGGCCAACGTAGGCCGGATCTATCGGGTGAAATCAAAACTGGCTGGGTTTGAACTTGAAAGCGGCGGAGTTCTCCGGCAGTTGATACCGCTCAGCATCTTGAGAACGGAGGACCAGGATAATGGATAGGATGGGCAAGAGGACTTTGGCGGTCCTGCTGGCAGTGTTGGTTATCGCCGCAGGGGCCGGATACTGGTGGTGGGGCAGCCGGGACCATCAGGGAGATAATATAGAAGTGCCGGAAACGAACGGCAGCAGGATCATCACCGATACTGCCGGACGGCAGGTGAAGATCCCCCGCAAGGTAGAGCGAATAGCCTGCCTCTATGCTTTTACCGGTCACGTAGCTGTGATGCTGGGCGAGGGAGATAAGATCGTAGCGGTTCCGGGCGGGTTGAAGCGAGATGTGCTGCTCAATGAGATATGTCCAACTATCAGAACGGCATCGGTACCAGTTTTGAGCGGATCGATCAATATTGAAGAATTGCTGCGGGTAAAACCCGATCTGGTATTCATAAATAAGGAAACCGCAATTAATACGGATGAGGTCGCCAAACTGGACCGCTTTGGCCTGCCATACCTGGTGACCGATTTTCAAAGCATGGCCGAACAAAGGTCGGCGGTGAGGATCGTTGGTCAGGCGCTGGGGGCAAAAGCCGAGGAAAGGGCGAAAAGATATGATACCTACTACCTGGAATGCATAAACCGGGTATCCGGCGGTGTAAAAAACATCCCGGCTGGGGAACGGGTGCGAGTTTATCATTCGGTCAATGAAGCCACGCGCACCGATCCCCCGATAAGCCTGCCAGCGGATTGGATGAAAACCGCCGGGATAATCAATGTTTCGGCAGACCAGCCGTTGCGGCTGGTGGAAGGAAAAAACTATGCCAGTCTGGAGCAGATCCTCTTATGGGATCCAGAGGTAATACTGGTCAATGAACCGGGGGTGGCCGATTATATACTGACCAACTCTCAGTGGTCGGCTCTCAAGGCGGTAAAGAACGATAAGGTCTATCAAATGCCGGTGGGCATATCCCGCTGGGGACATCCCGGGGGCATGGAAACACCGCTGGCTTTATTGTGGACGGCCAGGCTGCTGTATCCTGATCAGTTTGGCGACATCGACATGAAAACAGAAGCCCGTAATTTTTATAGAGAATTCTTTGGCTATCAGGTGGACGAGGTCACTCTGGACCGGATACTTGCCGGTCAGGGAATGAGATTGACCCGGGAACAGGGAGGAGAGACACGTTGATGATATTAGTGGCCATTGATGATACAGATAATCTGGAGAGCAGGGGGACCGGCAAACTGGCAGCGATGCTGGCTCAGAACATCGAAGAAAAGGGCTGGGGAAAAACAGGGCCCATTACGCGGCATCAATTGCTGGTCCATCCCGACATCCCCTATACTTCCCATAACAGTACGATGTGTTTCACGGCGGATCTTTATGATTGTTCACTTGATTATCTGGCCAGTTGGTCGGCGACCTTTTTGGAAAGGGAGAGTGCACCCGGTTCAGACCCGGGCCTTTGTATAGCGACTATCGACAAAGTCGAGAGGAATCAGGAATTGATCGATTTTGCCTACCGGGCCAAGGAGGAAGTCATACCAAAGGCGGACGCCTATGAACTGGCCAGACGGTGTAATATACATTTGTCGGAACACGGGGGCAGCGGTATAGGAATCATAGGAGCATTGGCCGGAGTAGGTCTGCGTTATTCCGGTAATGACGGGCGTTTTCGTGGACAATTGGCCATCATGCCTCCGGGCAGTATAGCTACTGTGGGAGAAATAAAGGCCGGCAGCCTGGTGGAAAAGGTATGTTCGACTGAGGGTGAACTGATCTCTGATGATGAACCGATCCTGTTAGGGGAGACACAAAAGGCCGTATTGATCGACGGACAAGCGGTAATGCTGGTGTTCCCGACAGAAGCCACCGAGCCTGACCGGGCCCGGTGGCAAACCTGTACGAAGACCTATTTAAAAAGGTTTTAGTTGTTAGGTATCCTCCTATTCGTGTACGATACCCCCGCCGGAGATGCTGCCGCTGCTGCCGGTAGTGAAGGTGATGATCACCGTGCTGCCCAGCTGTTCTCCGGCCTTGGAAGTAAGCCCGGGTTTAACTACCACTTTGTATTTGGTATTGGGCAGCAAACGATGCAACAGCTTTATAAAGATCTTGCGCCTTTGACTTAAAGCAGTAGACCTGGTCACTCGGTAGTCAACCCCCTTGGTCAGGCGGTCCGCACCGAGAAACATCTGCACTTGCCGCTGGTTGTTCACCCAAACCGAGTCATCAACGACATTCTTGTCAAATAACAGAGTTATGGTCTTCAGAGATCTGGAGACATTGGTGGCGCCATTGGCAGGGACAGAGCTGATAAAATTGAGGGGTTTCGGCATGATATATTCCTCCCGTTTATTTTGATGGGCGTTTGGAATATACTATGTCGCCGTAAACAGAACGGTTACCCGGGATATATGTAATTGTTCATTTTTAGAAATTTTATTTTTAAATACGATTCAAGTGGCAAAAAGAAACTGCTCATCCATGCCTGAGTAAGGTTTTGGAAGGAGCAGTTTTGTTTTTAGTGAATCTACCGGGTTATGGTTTCTATCTTCTCCAGATCCCCGCGGGCGCCGACCAGGATCAGGGTATCGCCGGCCAGGATATGATCATTGCCATGGATATTGATCATAACATCCCCCTTGCGGATGATAGCTATGATCCGGGCCTTTTTTTCGGCTGTAAAGGCATTTTTGATCATGACATTAACCAGTGGAGAAGTGGGGGTGACCAGCATTTCCTCTAACTGCAGCTGCTGGTTGTTGGAGGTGAACAAGGTATCTACCATCTCCACGGTGACCGGCTTGATTATGGCCATCGCCAGTTGGAAACCGCCGATCTGGGTAGGAGATATGACCTTGTCAGCACCGGCCTGTATCAGTTTCTTGACGGTATCGGGCTTTTCCGCCCGGGAAACTATCTTGAGGTCCGGCTTGATATCACGGGAACTGAGGGTTATAAAGAGGTTGAAAGCATCCTCGGGCAAAGCGCACACGATACCCACAGCCCGTTCCAGACCGAGACGAAGCAGGATGTCATCCTGGGTGGCATCGCCTTCTATCACCAGATGTCCTTCTTCCTCCATAGCCCTTACCTTCTCAGGATCGCTGTCTACCAATACGTACTTGACCTTCTCGGTTCTCAGTATCTGTGCAACGCTGGCGCCCACCCGACCGGCTCCGCAGACTATTATGTGCCCGTTCAGCTTATCGATCTCTTTCATCATCTTGTCTCGTTCCATAACCCTTCGTACCTGTCCTTCCACCAGTATTGTCATTATGGTCATGAGTGAATAAGTAACTATGCCGACTCCTACCAGCAGCATCACCAGCAGAAAGAAGCGACCGCCTACGGTCTGCGGTACTATATCGCCATAACCGGTGGTGGTGATGCTGACCAGGGTACACCACAGAGCATCGAATAGGGTCCAGTTTTCAAAATAGGCGAGACCCAGAGTGCTGATTATTACCACCAGTACCAGCGACATTACTGCTGTTACGAATTTAAGGCGTGCTTCCAAGGCAAATCTCCTAATTCATATATGTTTATACACTATTAAATTATATATCAAATCTGCAAGCCAGTCGGCAACTTTCCTTAAATAAAAATACGCCGTTTCCC
>JBLMZJ010000003.1:0-7669 GCA_050258735.1 Deltaproteobacteria bacterium
TCGATCTTGATAGTAGCAGGTTCAGTTGCCGGATCATAATAGCCTATCTCTTCAATAAAGCGACCATCGCGGGGAGACCTGGCATCAGCCACAACGATTCTATAAAAAGGATTCTTTTTTGCACCCATCCTTTTCAGTCTGATCTTGGTTGCCATAGTTTCACCTCCTTAATCATATTCACCACAAATGTGGGGGACTTAACCCAGCTGCAAACAGATCACTTCTGTTTCCATCTGTTTTAGCATATTAAAACGGGAATTTCAGAGGCGGCATACCGCCCTTCTTACCCTTCTTGTGGCCCATGTCAGCGAACTGTTTCATGATCTTACGGGATTCTTCAAACTGTTTGAGCAGACGGTTGACATCCTGCACCCGGGTACCGCTGCCCTTGGCGATCCTTTTCTTGCGGCTGCCGTTGATCAGTGAGGGATTCCTTCTCTCTTCCCGGGTCATGGACTGGATGATCGCTTCCACCCATACGATCTCTTTTTCATCAAATTCGGCCTGCATACCCTTCAACTGTTTGCCCAGTCCGGGGATCATCCCCAGCAGGTCTTGCAGCGGGCCCATGGACCGCACCTGCTGCATCTGTTCCAGGAAATCCTCCAGGGTAAACTCCTGTTGGCGGATCTTGCGTTCCATCTCCTTGGCCTTTTTCTCATCAAAGTTGGCCTGAGCCTTTTCTACCAGACTAAGCACATCTCCCATGCCCAGTATTCTGGAAGCCATCCGCTCAGGATAAAAAACCTCCAGGGCATCAAGCTTTTCACCCATTCCTACCAATTTGATGGGGCATCCGGTAACGGCCTTGACCGATAAGGCGGCTCCACCTCGAGTGTCGCCATCCAGCTTGGTCAGGACCACTCCAGTCAGAGTAAGCTCCTTATTAAAGCTTTCAGCTACATTAACGGCATCCTGACCAGTCATGGCATCGACCACCAGCAGTATCTCATCGGGACTTACTTCAGCCTTGATATTTTTGAGTTCATCCATCAACTCTTCATTGATATGCAAGCGGCCGGCAGTGTCCAGAATTACTATATCGCGATTGTTGCTGCGGGCATATTCAATAGATGCCTTGGCTATATCGACCGGGTTGCCCTGTCCCATGGAAAACACGGGGATACCCGTCTGTTCTCCCAGGACCTGCAGTTGTTTGATGGCGGCTGGACGGTATACGTCACAGGCCACAAGGACCGGCCGGCGTCCTTGCTTGATCAGCTTTTTGCCCAATTTGGCCACACTGGTGGTTTTACCGGCACCCTGTAAGCCTACAGCCATAAACACGACCGGAGTCCGGGAGCCAAGATTGAGCTTGGACTCCACACCACCCATCAACAGTGTCATCTCGTCGTAGACTATCTTTACGATCTGCTGTCCGGGAGTCAGACTCTTGAGGACCTCCTGGCCAACCGCCCGCTCACTCACCCGTGAGGTAAAGTCTTTTACGACCTTGAAATTAACGTCGGCCTCCAGAAGAGCCAGACGGACTTCACGCATCGCGGTCTTAACGTCCTCTTCCGTTATCTTGCCCTTGCCCCGCAGTTTCCTGAATACATCCTGCAGACGGTCGGATAATCCTTCGAATGCCACAATACCTCTCCTTTACCCGGCTGACCTACGTCAGTTCACGCAGTATGGCTACCGCCTGGGCGATAGCATCGTTGTCTTCGGCATGGCTAAGTAATGAGAAAACCCTTTTCATCTCATCCTTATTATGTATAAAACGCTCCATCAGACCCAGGCGGCGTTCATAGTCCTCCAGGGCAGCCTCAGCCCTCCTGCCGGTATCATGAACTGCCTGACGGGTAATGTTCATGTGTTCTGCTATCTCTGCCAGTGACCAGTCCAGTTCATAGTGCAGCCTTAATACTTCCTGTTGTTTTTCCGTAAGCAACGGGCCATAGAAATCCAGCAACTGATTCATCAGGCTTATTTTGTCCAGCATAGCATTTCTCCAGCTGTAAAGGATAAATACTTTACATAAAGATTCTATTTGAGAAATTGAGCCTTGTCAAGCCTCGGCCCGGACCTTCAATAAAAACCTTGCCAATGTACCAGCGTGATGTTACCCTTTAAGCAATATGTGGTAATCAAAACTACTTAATGTAGTCAAAGAATTAATATTTGAGGAGTGTGGATTTTTTGGAGAAAATCGCCCTGCTGGTTGACAGCATGTGTGATCTGCCCCGCGAGATCATCGATCGTTTTGGTATCTACGTGATCGCACCCAGAATAATTTACCCTTATGGTGAATTTCGTGATCGGCTGGAAATCACCCCTGAAGAGGTATACAGCCGAATGCCCGCTGAGATACCCACTACTTCACTGCCCTCCATCGAGGATATTACCGATACCTTTAAAAGAATCAAGCAGGATGGTTTTACCCATGTCCTGGCTGTTCACATTTCCAGCGCACTTTCCAGCACCGTAGAAGTGGTAGCTATGCAGGCCCGTGAAATCAAAGATATGACTATAAATGTCATAGACAGCAAAACCCTTACCATGGGCACCGGCTGGATGGTATTGGACGCGGCTAAGAACATTGCCGCCGGCTGGAGTTTCGATAAGGTGGTCGAACATATAGACCAGGTGAAGTCCCAGGTCAAGGTTTATTATATACTGGAAACACTTGAATATCTGCGCCGGGGAGGACGCATCGGAAAAGTAGCCGGTATGCTTGCAGAATTCATGCATTTCAAACCGGTCATCTCGGTCGACCTGGAAGGCAAATATTTCACCTTCGCTAAAACCCGCGGCAGAATAAAATCCATCGATAAACTGGTGGAAATCGTGCAGAAAGCTGTACAGGAAAGACCTGTCAATCTAGCTATAATGCACGGCGGGGCTAAAGACGAATTTGAGAAACTCGTGGAAAGATTAAAAGACCTGCCCAATATAAAAGAACTGGTGATGTCTGACATCAGCCCTGCCCTTGGTGTAAACACCGGGCCTGGATTATTGGGAGTAGCTTTACAAGAATTATAAGTCAATAAGAAAGCCCTCTTATTGTCATTTATTTCCATCTAATGTATAATGTACATGGAGGGGGGCTGACCTTGCGCAAACTGGTTTCGATTGTTATTCTGGTATTGATCATTTGCTTTATGCCGAACAATTCCCTGGTCAGGTCCGAACCTTTGTCTGACGAAACACCAGGAAAACATGAAGTGCCGGATAGCCCGGCAATAATTGCATTTGCAGTCAGGAGTTTTTCTTTATATTCATCGTTCCTGAACGATTATGTTCAAAAGGAAGATCAAATGGTCCCAGTACACGGGAGCACCCGGTCAAAAGCTCAAGCCTACCTGAACCGGGGCTTTACCCCAGAAATGACCGAAGCCATTATTGATGAGTGCACTCAGTGGGATGACTCCCTTGGAGCTTTGACCATTGTACCGTGTGATGGAATTCCGGTGCTGACTGGTGAAGATGCTGACAAGATCCAGCTATATAAAGAAACGAATAAAATAATCCTGGTCAGGAAGTATAATAATTGCTATGCCGAGGGAGATAATTACGTCTTTCTGGTCACTATGACACCTGACGGTGATGCCTGGAAAATCAGCGAGCTCTCCTTCGATGCTGCAGAATAATTGATCGAAAGGACGTGACCCCTTTGCGGCGTTATATTGTCAGTGAAAAAAGCTGGTACTCGGAATCCTGGCTCTGGCTAGGTGCCCTGTTCATTATCGCAATCCTGGCGTGGATATTTCTCTCGCCGCTCTATACCATTGCTATAGCCGCGCTGGGTCTGGTGATGGCAACGATCATCAGATCCAAAGGCAAGAAAAGGATCGGTGACTATGTCGAGTTGACTGACAATGGTATCATCTTCTGTGAGGCCGGTGATCACTCCTGTATCGCCTATAATGAAATCAAAAACATCAAACTATCAAGTTCCTGGCTCCCTAGTGATCCTGCTTTCCTGCTCGAAACCAGTATAGGGAACAAGAAAAAGCTGCAGCCGGATGACTATGAAAATGGAGATGAGCTGCGGGAAATGCTTAATGCAAATTTCAAGGCCTTCGAGTGCAAATTCATTAAATAGCCCGCAAAAAAACCGTCAGCATAGCTGACGGCTTTTTATTCTGCCCTTCTCTATCCCACTGCGGTACGGCTTCTTCTACCAGCTATATTGTCCTTTATCTCCTGAGCCTCACTCTCACTCAACCGGCGAACTATCTGGGCTTCCCTGACCCTGGCCAGGTCCAGGGGGTAATTGGATTCCAGCAGTACTCCCCTGGCGTCGGCTATCACCTGGACAAGAGGCCGGTACTGATTCCATCGGTTTACCGAGGTGACGACGGCTGTCAGCCCATTATTGAGTTTCAACAGGCTCCCTACAGGGTAGATGGCTATATTTAATGCAAAGGCCTCGACTACGTCCCCGTCAAAATGACTACGGGTAAGCCGGCGAAGTACGGTCAGGCCTTCAGGTACGGTGTAACCACGGCGGTAGGGGTGGTCAGAGATGATCTCATCAAAGGTATCCGCTACCGCGGCTATCCGTGCATACTCGACTATCTGCCGCTTGGTCAGTTGTCGCGGGTATCCCAGACCATCAACACGTTCATGATGCTGGTAAGCGATATGTGCGGCAGTAGTAGATATTTCCCGGTAATGGCGCAGGATGTTGAAGCCGATCTCAGGGTGTTGATTCAGCTGTTGCCGCTCACTGGCCGTAAGTTCATCCGGCCGGTCCAACAAGGCAGGGTCGATGGATATCAATCCTATATCATGCAGGAGGCATCCCAGACCCAGATCCATCAGGCTTGATTCGCCGTAACCCATACTGAGGCCGGTCATTATGGAAAACACCGCCACATTGATGGAGTGGAGCAGCAGATAATCGCTGTAGCTGCGGATATCATCGATCTGGATCAGGACCTGGCGGTTGGACAGGATGTTTTCTATGAGCAGGGCCACACTCTTCTTCATAGCGGCCATATCGAGGTTCCTCTTCGCTACAAATGACTCCATGGACTGTTTGAGCTGGCTGGAGACAGCATTCAGGACTTGAGCAGAGACTACTTCGGGTATCTCGATATCGGAAAAACCGTCCTTGATATAGGCAGAGCCTATTCCATAGCCCCTCAGGCGCAGGATGTATGAAGCTGTAAGCGGAGTGTTCTGGGTAAGCAGCGGCCTGCCGTCGGCTCCCATGACCGAGCGGGCTATTATCATACCTGGTTCGAGGTCCTCAATATATACGCGTCTCATGATTCTCCACCTCCCTGCTCCTACTCTAATGATATGCGGAAGACCGGTGGTATTTAATCCTGCATTGGTCATGATTTGTATAGGACTATCCATTCAATTCGGGATGGTTATCGACTTCTATTTGTATTATTATGGTTCATTTGTAACGGCCTGTTGTATTATGGTATAAGGCAAGCAATTAAAACGGAGGGAAGAGCGATGTCGGAAGATAATCTGCCAGCCGGCAAGGTATATCTGAGAACTACTCTGGAATCTCTGCTTGGGAAACCGGCTGATGACACTATACTTAGCTGGAACGCCGGGACCGGTGAAGCAACGGTGATTATTAACGGACATACCGTAAAGTTTAGTACCGCGCTGGGCAATGCAGCCATATTGAATGGCAAGATGGCCGTGGATCTTATTTATTTGAATGACTTTTATTACAACGGTCTGGCCGTCCAGCCTTACCCCGGCGAGATCCTGGCACAGGGCAGTCCCGATCACGCCGCAGTAAAGCAAATGCAAGCCCGACTTGATCTGTTGGGTTATACCGGATCCAATGGACAGCCGCTTACGGTCGATGGAGGTTTTGGGGCCAATACCCTGGCAGCGGTAAATGCCTTCAAGGACCTCAATGCTCTGGGCAATACGGGTGATTATCAGGGCAAAGTGGGCGAGCAAACCTGGAACAAGCTGTTTTCCTCTACGGCTGTGAAGCCAACTTCCACCGCCATTATACTGGTCACGGCCGCTCAGCTAAATACCATCGGCTGGCGGAACGTAAAGGATAGCGTTTTAAAGGACCTTAATGACTGCCTGCAGCGTTTTTCAATAAATAGTGCACCCCGTCTGCGCCATTTCATCAGTCAGTGCAGCCACGAATCGGGTGCCGGAAGATACACCAAGGAGATCGCCAGCGGGGCGGACTACGAGGGCCGGTCTGACCTGGGCAATACCCATCCGGGCGACGGTCCCCGCTATAAGGGTGCGGGTTATCTGCAGGTGACCGGCCGGAACAATTATCAGAGCCTGGCCAACGCCATCGGGGACCCCCGGGTCATGGACGGGGTGGATTACGTAGCCGAGCACTGTCCCTGGACCAGCGCCGGTTACTGGTGGAGTACTCACAAGATGAACCAGATGTGTGATGCCGGAGCCAGCGTCAAGGAGATCACCCGCCGGGTAAACGGCGGCTATAACGGCCTGCAGGACCGGGAAATGTATTATAAGCGTTGCTGTACAGTATTCGTATAAACTTATTCATCATAACGCAAGGTAAATGGCTCTTGTATTGTAGTTTGCTCCATTATTGCCCCCTATGAAAGCCGATTGCCCCTGTTGTTCAATCCGCTACTATATTGTATAATGTATGCAAAAAACAAGGAGGCAGATGTGGTTAGATATAGCTACGGTTTTTTCGCAATTATATTACTGTTCATCATCTATTCTCTTACGAATCTATTCCTGGAACTCCCCTATGTGATCCCGGTCTCTGTCGCAACCATCCTCGGAGGGATTGTTTTTATATTCCTGGCGCTCTATGAAGTAAAGGTAATCTTAAACGATGCTATTTCCAAACCTGCCACTGGGCTACTCAAATACTGGATCATCAGCTTTTCCAGCATAACTGTTGGTTTTTCCGCCATTTACATGGAGTTGGTCAGGCTGGATCCCCACAGCTTTGTGGGCATGCACGACGGTGTTTCATCACTTTATTTCTCTCTGGTTACCTTTGCCACAGTGGGTTACGGAGACATCTACCCGTTATCGATGGTCGCCAAATTGCTGGTAATGACCGAGGTGATGGCCTCCATGATTCTGTTACCTTTAGTTATAGCTATCACTATTGCTTATATCATTAAACGCAAATATCAAGGTGAACATAACGAAAAAGGAGAATTCATAAATCAAGACAACAACACTCTAAGGCGAATCAAATAAAACACATTTCGAAACAAATAATCAAAAAAGTCTGGTATCGGAAGTACGCCCCACCTGTTAATCATTTTGGTAGATGTTTAACAGGTGGGGCACTTTGTTATCCCGGAAATGTATCGTTACCGATAAAAATAAAAAACCCTCGAGAAACTGCTATTCCCGAGGGTTTATTTTCATGGTGGGCGATGACGGGCTCGAACCGCCGACATCCTGCTTGTAAGGCAGGCGCTCTCCCAGCTGAGCTAATCGCCCTAAATGGTGACCCCTAGGGGACTCGAACCCCTGTTACCGCCGTGAAAGGGCGGTGTCTTAACCGCTTGACCAAGGGGCCACAATAGAAGTCAGACGCAGATGCAAGAAGGATAATACTTTGAAAGACGTCTACCTCTGGCCTCAGTTACAGTGATGGTGGGCCTACCAGGACTCGAACCTGGGACCAACCGGTTATGAGCCGGTAGCTCTACCAACTGAGCTATAGGCCCGGAGAATGCGAAAATCTCCGCAAGTGATAGTATAATATACTATC
>JBLMZJ010000004.1:0-16293 GCA_050258735.1 Deltaproteobacteria bacterium
CCCGAATCAGGTCCCAGCCTGCTGGCCAGAGCCTGGTAAACCGCCATGCTCCCGTTGGCCTGGCAGCCAGTTCCACAGCAAACTAATATCTTTTTTAACTCTGGATCATTGATGGTCTTCATCAACATTCACCCCCAGAGTGTTTACGATTTCCAGGATTCCTGACGATGAAACCTTGGAGTAAACCTTATCGTTGATCACTACTACCGGCGCGATGGCACAGGCCCCGATGCAGTTGACGGTCTCCAGTGAAAACTTGCCATCCTCCGTAGTTTCTCCCGGCTTGATACCCAGCGTGTTGAATATCTGGTCGATAATAACCGCCGAGCTTTTGATATGACAGGCCGTGCCGTCACATACCTTCATATGGAATTGCCCCCGGGGCGTCAAGCTGAATGCTTTATAAAAAGTGGCCATCGCGTAGACCCGGGCGAACGGTGTCTCCGCGTGCCGGGCGATCTGCTCCAGTCCCTCACGGGGCAGGTAATTGCACTTCCTCTGCAGATCCTGCATCATGGCCAATACATAGCGCTGTTCACCGGGGTAATTCTGTATGGTCGATTCTATTTCCGCCTGATAGCGGCTTGCTTCCCCAGCCATATCCCTTCCTCCTTATTTCGGCCGGGCAGCCGCATTATATCGCGACAGCCCGGCCGGTCCGACGTAAAAGTCTGGTTTAGGATAAGCCCAGTTCCGCTTTCTTGTCCGGGCCGGGGACCCCTGATTCATCCCAGCCCCGCAGCTGATAATACTCCGGAAGCATTTTGTCCAATTGATTGATCCGGCCTTTCTGCGGCCCGTCTTTGACCGGCTCCTCCAGCAGCCTGCTGGGCAGCTGGTCGTCTTTACTGGTAAATCCGGCCGCCAGGTTAAAGAGTCTTTCCAGATTCCAGATCCTTTCCCCGGCCAGCAAGAACTCTTCATCACTCATATTCACTCCGGTAGCCTCTCTGATTTGAGCCGCGATCTCCGGCAAACCAATGGCAAATGTGGTAAACAGACAGATGCCAGAGGAGTCGACCAGGGCGGTCAGGTCCTGAAACAACTTCAATAAAGCCGCTTTACCCTCAGTTACTGCCGGGTCAGATGGTACCGGAATACTCAGTATCTCGGGAGATGTCATATAGCCCCTTACGTGGCATCCACCCCGGTTGGAAGTGGCATAATTTAGGCCGATACCCTGCTGGCCCCGGGGATCATAAGCCGGCAGTTCTTGTTTCTTAACAGTCATAGAGAATTCCGGGTGCCCATACTTTTCGGCCAGGCGATAGGAACCTTCTGCCAGCTGATCGCCAAAGCCCTGGCGGTAGGCGGTCTTGGTTGTCATATCTACCAGCATCTCGGGATCATTCCAGCGCAGAGGGCTTTCCACATCCCCGGCCGGAATGATTTTCTTCTGATACATCTCCACCGCGCAGGCCAGTGTTGACCCTAATGTTATGGGGTCCATGCCCAACTGATTGCATATAAAATTGGCTTTGGAAACCGCTTCAAAATCATCGATGCCGAGATCGGCGCCGAATGCCCAGGTAGCCTCATATTCCGGCCCTTCGCCCATGCCCTTGAACTTGCCTTTGCTGATCCTGGTAACCCTGCCGCAGCCGATAGAACAGCCGAAACAGCCTTTATTTCTCACCAGGTATTTTTCGGCCTGGTATTCGCCGGATATCCTCTCTGCTCCCGTAAAGACCGAGGCTTCACTGAAGTTCTTGACCGGCAGTCCGCCGTGTTCATTGAGGATATTGACCAGAATATTGGTTCCGTAAGCGCCCAACCCCTGACCGGTGACCGGATGAGCGGCCAGTTTATTGCGGGCGTCGGTAACCGCTTCCATAAAGCCTTCGGCACTGGCTACCTTGATGCCCCCGGTCCCTCTGACCGCAACAGCTTTCAGGTTTTTGGACCCCAGTACGGCCCCCACTCCCGAACGTCCTGCCGCCCGGTTATAGTCATTCATGATGCAGGCGAACTTGACCAGGTTTTCCCCGGCCGGACCGATACAAGCTACCTTGGCTTCGTCGTTGGTAGCCTCTTTGATCAGGTCGGTGGCTTCTACTGTATCTTTTCCCCATATTTCCCCGGCATCACGTAATTCTACCTGGTCGTTATTGATCCAGAGATATACCGGGCGATCGGCCTTGCCTTCGATAATTATCCCATCGATACCTGCATATTTAAGCTCAGGGCCAAAGCTGCCCCCGGAATTGGAAGCAGCGATAGTGCCATTCAAAAGGCCTTTGGTGACCACATTGTACCTGCCCCCGGAGGTGGCCAGAGTTCCGGTCAGCGGCCCGGCCATAAATATTACTTTGTTGCCCGGATCCAGGGGATCGATCTGCGGATCTACCTCATCACAAAATATCTTGGTACCCAAACCCCGGGCGCCGATATAATCGCGCAGGTATTGCGGATCAATAGCTTCGAATTTGGTCGTTCCATCAGTTAGATTGACCCTCAATAATTTACCCATCCAACCAAACATGGTTAAATCACCTCCTCATATACGGTCTTCAGCTTCTGCGCATAGCTTTTACGCTTGGCTATATTGGCCTGCATAGGATCCTGATAGGTTATGGCTCCCGATGGACAGAAGACAACACACTGGGGCTTTCCTCCGCATAAGTCGCATTTCATTATCACATCCTGGATAGGATCATAAGTGCTGGCCCCGAAGGGACAGGCAATAGTGCACATCTTGCATCTAAGGCATTTATCCTGGGAAACCGTCATGGCACCCGTTACCTCATCACGATGAATGGCACCTACCGGACACACCTCCATACATGCCGCTACACTGCATTGCTGACAGACCATGGGAGCCGCCAACCCAACTTTTTCAAAACTGAATACCGTTATTCTGGAACGTAGAGGGTTGAACTCCCCGGTGTGCAAAAAAGAACATACCATCTCGCATGTTCGGCACCCCGTACACTTTTCCGGTTGAACGATCAGATTCTTCTCCATCTACGCCTGGCTCCATATAGCATGGCACCAGGACTTCACCTCCTTATCCCAATCTTGAACCTATAAATAAGCAAAAAGCATGCCAGGAAACCTGTCCGGTAACAAATACCATACGTACAGGCACTATGAACGCATTACTGGCATTTTTGCCGGGCTAAAACCGTTTAGCTTTCATTGATGATCTCTTTTCGCTCTTCCCGGCAACAAAAAAAGTGTACCGGCAATGATCATTGCCGGTACACTCACGTGACACGTCTGTAACACTCCTGTTATTGTTTTGCTTCTAGATTTGGATATTATACTGCTTTATTTTTCGGTAGAGGGTATTGCGGGAAATCCCCATCTCCTTGGCGACGCTGCTGATGTTTCCTCCGTACCGTTCCAGCAAATCGACGATCTCTTGGTTTTCCGCAGCAGCAATATCCTGCTTTCGGCGTTCCCTCTGTTTCCTCACACTGGCAGTTGTATGCTCCGAGACCAGGTCATCACCTACTGCAGGTATTGATACAATTTCCGCGGGCAGATCCCGCATACACAGCTTATTGCCCTGGGCAACACACAGCATCCGCTCTACTACATTCTGCAATTCGCGAGTATTGCCCGGCCAATCGTAACGCTTCAAAACCTGAATAATATCGGGGTCATATTGGTCGATCTGAATATTCAGCCGCCGGCTGATCTCTTCCAGGAAATACTCAAAAAGCTGGGTGATATCTTCCCGGTGGTTACGCAGTGGAGGCAGTTTTATAGTTATCACATTCAGCCGATAGTAGAGATCTTCGCGGAAATTACCTTTTTCAACCTCGGCTCGCAGGTTTTTATTAGTTGCACAAATTATCCGCACATCAACTGGTATCACCTTATCGCCGCCAATACGAACGATCTGTTTTTCCTGGATCGCTCTGAGTAATGAACCCTGTTTGCCCTGGGTCATATCCCCGATTTCGTCCAGGAAAAGCGTCCCCCCACTGGCTAATTCAAATTTACCCGGTCGACCTCCGCGGTAGGCACCGGTGAAAGCACCCTCCACATAACCAAAGAGTTCGCTGCCCATCAACTCCCGGGGTATGGCTGCACAGTTCACCGCCACAAAAGGCCCGTCCCGGCGCCGGCTGCGGTTGTGAATAGCTTGGGCAAAGACCTCTTTACCGGTTCCGCTCTCACCCTCCAGCAGTACATTGCTTTCACTCTCTGCCGCCAGGGAGGCCACCCGGATCGCCTCCTGCAGTTCTGGACCGGACCCAATTATATCGTTGAATTCAAACTGGGCTTCGGCGCCGCTGAATCGATTTACCAGTTTCTTTATCTTATTGATTGGATTTATAATGATAGCCCCGCCCATATATTCGCCTTGTACGTTAGTTATGGCTTCGCCGGAAACAAGGCAATGCGTGCCGCCCTTATCCATTTCGGCTATGACCTCGATATTCGAGAAAGATTTGTTGGAGTGTAATAGATCACGGATTTTCGTGATATTGTGAAATACATCTTCGATATGGACTCCCTTGAGCTTGTATTTTGATTTCCCCAGGTTTCGTTCCGCCGCCGGGTTGACCTGGTCGATAATACCGTTGTTATCTATGATGATCACGCCATCCGACATGGTATGAAAGATATTGTTCAAACGACTGTTTACCAGGATCAGCTCGCGGTTTTTCTGCTGGACGCGCAGCTGCTCTTCGATAGCCTTGACTGCCGCCACTACCATGCCCAGGGTATGCTTATGGCTGGCTTCGGAAGGTCCGGACATCTGCAGCGCTCCGATAATATTGCCGCTGTCATCGGAAATAGGTGCCGCGGAACAGGTCCAGGCATGGATCTTCTGACAATAATGTTCGGGTCCCGATATCTGCACCGGTCGTTTTACCACCAGGGCGGTTCCGATTCCATTGGTCCCGGTTTCCCGCTCCAGCCAGGTTCCGCCGGGTACCAGATTGATCTCCCGACTTTTTGCGTTGATATCTTCATCCCCCAAAGCCTCCAGAATACGACCCCGCTCATCAGAAAGGATGACCATAAATCCGGAGCCGGCTACAAAGTTATACAGGTTCTCCATGAAAGGCCGGGTAATAGAGATCAGATTCTCTTTTTGAGCCAGCAGATCTTCCAGTTCCGGGCCTTGCATAAGCGGACATACACCGCCAGTGTAAGGATCCACCCCGGCCTCCCGGCAGCGCTGCCACGATTCGCCGATGGTGACGGGCACCTTGCCCGCGTCCAGGAAACCAGTTTCAACAAATTGTTCCCAGGCTTTTGCCAGGTCCTGACTATTTTTATGCATACTTGACCTCCTGCCTTGTTATGCCCGCATGCAATAAATAATATCCCTGTATTGATATTAAGTTTAAACCATCTATAAGTCCAGTATTCGACACAATGGGCAGGCGAATTCGCCTTCAAAACAATTTCACAACTGATCTCTGGGCAGTATCCGGACAGCACCAATTACCAAGGCATTATTTTACTATAAATGAATATATTTCGAATAGTTTTAATTTTCATTACCTGAAAGGTCAAGTCAGGTACATGGACTAGCACCAGGGTTTGGCAGCGATATTTGGTTATCCATGTCGGTTCACGCTGCAAATAACCAGCTATCAAGATTCATTCAAACCTTGGTTCTTACACTCAAGCAAACAGAAGGAGGTATGCGAATGAGAATGGCAATTATGGGGGCAGGCTCACTGGGAACCATCATCGGTGCGCTGTTATGTAAGGCCGGGCAAGAAGTTGACCTGATCGACAGCAACCGTGAACATGTCCGAGTACTGAATGAAAAGGGAGCAACAGTGGTTGGCAAAATGGACTGCTGTGTGCCGGTCAAGGCCCTAGGACCAGAAATGATGAGCGGTGAATACGACGTAGTGTTATATCTTGTCAAGGCTACCCACGATGAAGAGGCTTTGCCGCAGGTCAAGAAACACCTTAAAAGCAATGGCTTCGTTGTGACCATGCAGAATGGGATACCGGAAGAGAGAATAGCGGCGGTAATTGGACGAGATAAAACTTTGGGCTGTGCCATCGGCTGGGGAGCTACCTGGGTGGAACCCGGGGTATCCATGCTGACTTCCGAAGTGGATAAAATGACCTACGATGTTGGAGAACTGGACGGCAGTGACAGTGAACGCCTGTCTCTGCTTGCAGATATATTGAAAGCCGCTGGAACACCAGAGAAAACAAATAACCTAATCGGTATTCGCTGGACCAAGCTGACTGCTAACGCCACCTTCAGCGGGATGTCCACCGTGTTGGGCGGTACCTATGGTGATGTGTTAGACAATCCCAAAGCCAAACTGTGTGCCGGTTATATCGCTCGGGAGGCGCTCGCGGTTACCCGGGCAGCAGGTGTTACACCGGAGCTTATTCAGGGATTCGATATCCGCTACCTGGACTTTAAAAATCAAAAGGAACTTAATAACGTGCTCCCCATCTATGACATTATATTTGGACCGCACCGGGCCCTGAAAGCCAGTATGCTGCAGGATCTGGAAAAGGGCTACAAATGTGAGATAGACGCTATAAACGGTGTGATATCAGAGTGGTCAGCAAAATATAGAGTACTTACACCCGTGAACGATAAGGTCGTGGAAATAATCAAAGCCATGGAAGCCGGGCAGATGAAGGGCAGCGTTGCCAACCTTGATTTGATCGTTTTGCCGGAATTACCTGAAGAATAAAGAGGGGGAAAGAATATGAGCAATAAAAGAATTATTACCTGTGCCATCACCGGGTCCATACATACCCCCAGTATGTCGGACTATTTGCCCATCACACCTGAACAGATAGCGGACAACGCCTTGGGGGCGGCTGCAGCAGGTGCAGCCGTGGTACACATCCATGCTAGGAACCCGGAAAATGGTATGCCCAGTCCTGAACTGAGCCTGTTCAAGGATATCATCGGCCGTATTCGTGATAAAAATAAGGACGTTATCATCTGTATAACCACCGGCGGCGGGGCCGGTATGACCGTTGAGCAAAGAGCAGCTGTCATACCAGAGTTCAAGCCGGAACTGGCCTCTTGCAACCTGGGAACCATCAACTGGGGTATGTTCCCCATGCTGGACCGGGTAAAAGAATTCAAATTTGAATGGGAACCGGTCCTGCTGGAGTGGTCCAAGCAGGCTATTTTCCAGAATACTTTTGCGGATTTGATGACCATCACCGGCATAATGCAGGAGCATGGGACCAAACCGGAATTCGAAGTTTACGATGTTGGTCATCTATATAACTGCGGTTACCTTTTGCTGGCCGGATATGTGAAGCCCCCCGTTCATCTCCAGTTTGTTACCGGCATACTCGGCGGCATCCAAGCCACACCTTATGATCTTATGTCACTTCATACTACTGCTGAGCGGGTATTAGGCCATGGCAATTACACCTGGTCGGTGATAGGCGCTGGTAAGCAGCAGTTCCCCCTCTGCACTATGGGCCTGATCCTGGGAGGTCATGTACGGGTGGGATTGGAGGACAACGTTTATCTCAGCCGTGGAGTAAAAGCCAAGAACAACGCCGAGCAGGTAACCAAAATGGTCAGGATCATGCAGGAATTAGACCTTGAACCCGCTTCACCGGATGAAGCCAGGGAGCTTTTGGGGATCAAGAAGTAATAAGCGGCAAAGGATGTGTAAACCATCATGAAGGTATTATGGCAGCCAACCCCCGAGCAAATCGAAAAGACCAATATGGCACGCTTTATTGATATGGTCAATGAAAAATACGGCTTATCGATAGATTCCTATTCCGGGCTGTACGAGTGGTCGATAAGGGAAATAACAGATTTTTGGACAGCTATGTGGCAATTCGGCGGGATCATTTCTTCTCAAACCTATAACCAGGTCCTTCAGGAAGGAGAAGATATGCTGGCAGTCAGTTGGTTTGAAGGGGCGAGGCTCAACTTTGCCGAGAACCTGCTGCGTTATCGGGATGACCGCATCGCTTTGATTTCCAGGAGTGAAGGTAGCAGTTCCCGACGCATGACCTATGCGGAGCTGTATGATCAGGTAGCTGGCATGGTCGAGTCTTTGAAAAAGGCGGGCATCAAGGCCGGAGACCGGGTGGCCGGATATCTCCCCAATATTCCGGAATCAGTGATCGCCATGCTGGCAGCCAGCAGTATCGGGGCCATATGGTCTTCCTGTTCACCTGACTTCGGGTTCAAGGGAGTCGTGGACCGCTTTGGCCAGATCGCCCCTCGCATACTGTTTTGCTGCAACGGATACCATTATAATGGCAAATACTACGATTCTCTGGACAAGGCAGCCCAGATAGCCCAGGAGATATCATCGATAGAGAAGATCGTAGTGGTACCCTTCGCCGCTGAAGGCAGTATGGATATAGGCAAAATCGATAAGGCAGTGCCCTATCAGGATTTCATCAGCGACAAAACCGGGGAGATCCACTTTGAGCAATTGCCCTTTGACCATCCTCTATATATCATGTATTCCTCAGGAACTACCGGTGCTCCCAAGTGCATGGTACATGGTCAGGGAGGGACCCTTATCCAACACCTGAAAGAACTCATGCTGCATACCGATCTGACCAGGGATGATATTATATTCTACTTTACCACCTGCGGATGGATGATGTGGAACTGGCTGGTCAGCTCGCTGGCAGTTGGCGCCACCCTCTTACTCTATGATGGCTCTCCATTTTATCCGGATGCAGGTGCCTTGATGCGTTTGACCGAAGTAGAGAAAATTACAGTATTCGGCACCAGCGCCAAGTATCTCGTCTCCATCGAAAAAGAAGGACTAAAACCGGGCAGAGACTTCGATCTGAGCAGTTTGCGGGCCATACTTTCCACCGGGTCACCCCTGCCGGCCGAGAGTTTCGAATATGTTTACCGGGAAATGAAATCGGACCTGCTGCTTGCCTCGATCTCAGGCGGGACCGACATCATCTCCTGTTTTGCCCTGGGCAACCCTATCGGACCGGTGATTGCCGGAGAATTGCAGTGCCGCGGTCTGGGCCTTAAAGTCCAGGCCTATGATGAGCAGGGCGAATCCGTTATAGCAGAAAAGGGTGAACTCGTCTGCACCCGGCCCTTTCCTTCCATGCCTGTCTACTACTGGGATGACCCTGACTCGGCTAAATACCGGGGGGCATATTTCGGGTTATACCCGGGAGTTTGGAGCCACGGGGATTTCATTGAGATCCGCCCCGAAGGCGGGGTGATCATCTATGGGCGGTCAGATGCCACTCTCAACCCCGGAGGTGTGCGGATAGGTACTGCTGAGATATACCGGCAGGTGGAGGGTTTTGCGGAAATTGCCGATAGTGTGGCCGTGGGGCAATCCTGGAATAATGACATACGGGTGATCCTATTTGTGAAGATGAACCCCGGCTTTACATTAAATGATGACCTGACAGAAAGACTCAAAGAAACCATAAGGCAGAATACCAGCAACCGGCATGTTCCGGAGAAGATCATTGCCATACCGGATGTTCCATATACCCTGAACGGGAAGAAGATCGAAGTAGCCATTAAAAGGATCCTGGACGGGCTGCCGGTGACCAACCGTGATGCCCTGTCTAATCCGGAAGCCCTGGAGTACTATCATGATCTGCCCGAATTGATGGACTAAAATATCGCCGGTTCCCCTCAGACGAACTATATAAAAGACGAAAGCACTTCCAGAATCATTGGAAGTGCTTTTTAATATCAGTCCCTTGCCATCCCCCTTGTTATCCTTATTATCTATTACCGCAACAAGTGAACGAACTCGCTGTCCACCTGCGAAAAAGGCAGTTATAGCAAGATACCGGTTCGTCAGCTACCATTTCGTCTTCATCATCGGGCTTAAAGGCCGGGCATTTTTTTGCAATTGCGGCGACGACCTCGTAGTCATTCTTGCCGCCGGTATAATCCCGTTCATTTCTCTGGTTGGTCTTCCACATCAGAATTCCTCCTTAATAGCCCTTTAACTGCTGCTTTGAACAGGTTTGCCAGTTGGCGCCAAACATATCACTGTTTTGAACAGGGGTTACCAGGAGAACGGCCTTTCCATCCAACATAACAGCTTTTACCATATCACCTAACCGCACTTTTTCATGATCGTCCAGTACCAACCCGTCGTCTATACATTTTACGATTTCAATTGAAGTATCCGAAAGGATATCTTCAACGGTGACTATCTCTCCCTGCGTTTTCAGCTTTATCTTCCCCTGAAAGCGTCCGTCATTGCCTCCCAGGCGCAATCCTGCTCCTGCTAAGGCTCCAATTATCCCATCACCAGTACCGCCATGTTCCGACAGGTGCACTCCTAATTCTTCGGCGATCCCATACGCGTAATCCTTATTCAAAACTTCGTTTTTGGCCTGGTACCCAAACGATATCAACCAACCCGGCTTGGTCAGCCGCTCAATTACTGCTACACATAGCCCCGGATCAGACCCTGGCGCACTCTCTTTTTCCAATAAATGACCAGCGAAGCTTATAATATCGGGAAGTCTATTCTCTTCGGCATCGACCACAAAACACATCGAGCTGTTATGCGACGTATAAGGTATATCCGGATGCACCAACAGCTGATGTCTGGTTATAGGTTCGCAGGTACCCAATCCTTTTTCCTGAATAGCCTCAGCTATCTTGCCGGCAAGTTTACCGGTACTAATAACTTCTACCATATCTTCGGTTTTTATCTGATCGGTATCATCGATTGAGATTAATATTCTCACGGATTAGCCTCCTGTTATTTCGTTATATCTCTAATCAAAATTCTGGAGTAATTTTGCAGTTAGTTGCTTATCAAGTCATATCCCTTTGCCGGATAATATTTTTTTTATGTTCTGATATGATATAGCGTACCCCAAAAACCGTTTATAGAATAAACCTGACACCGTCCGAGGGACGGTGTCAGGCTGTGTAAACTACTTGATTCTGTAAGGCTTTTAAGGATAGGCCCTAATGTACCTAGCTGGGGTTTTCCTCTTATGCCACGAGTTTCAAGGCCTTGATAATTACTGTGGCTGCCTCCGCCCGGCTGGCTTTGTTCTGAGGACGGAAGGTATTATCCGCGTAGCCTCCGAAAATCTGCTTTTGACTGCAGGCAGCTGCCGCGTTTTTGGCCCAGGCAGATATGTCCTTAGCATCAGCGAAGGCTTTTCCTTCCGTAACTTCGCCCAATTTAGCTGCCTTAACGATCATTATTGCCATCTGTTCCCGGGTAATGAGATCATTAGGGCCAAATTGGGTATCGCTGTAGCCACTTATTATCCCGTATGCTGAAGCGGTAGCTATGGCCTCTTTTGCCCAGTGTCCGGAAGTATCACTAAAGACTTTACCCTGCTTCTTTTCCAGCTTGAAAGCCTTGACCAGGATGCTGGCAAATTCTGCACGGCTGATTCCCTGGTCTGGTTTATAGGTGCCGTCCGGATAACCCCCCACAGCCCCCAGTGCCAATAACTCGGTAATACTCTGCTGAGCCCAGTGCCCCTGAATATCACGTATATTAATTAACTTACCGGATGCAACTGGGACGCTAGCCTCGGCCTTTTCAGTAGCTATAACCGCAAACTTGGTAAAGTGCATGGTTTGACCGCTAACTTTAGCCGCTGCCAGATCGATCTTGACATTATCCAACGCGACCCATTTATTGTCCTTTTCGTTGAAATAGCAGATACTCAGGTCGAACTTATTCGTATCCACCTTGGACTTATCAAAGGTAATCGTAATGGTAACCGCTTTGGTAAAGTTTCCTTCCTTGTCCTTCACTATTTCCATAACATCACTTGCCAGCCTGCTCTTTGCCGCCATAGGCAGGTTGGAGATATCAGATATTATCTGTACCGCCACTTTGATGTTCTGATCAAAGGATGCCGCAGGAATATCGATCTTGGCACCATTCTGGTCGATAGTCCCTCCGTCGGTACCAATCCCCTGTTCGACTACCGGGCCAACTACTGCTCCAGATGAGGATGTGGTTCCGGCTGTGGTAAATTCGAAGGATTGTTTCGCACCTAAAGTGCTGCCGTTATTCGCCTCGGTATCCGCGGCTAATTCTATTACATAAGTAGTACTTGATTTCAGATTATTAAACGTAAGCTCCAGCCGGCGGGTCTTCACTGCATCATCGCCCTGCCCTTGCTTGATGTAATTGTACTTTGAATACTTGACTTCATTACTGGTACCTTTCTCGTAGACCCGGATCTTGCTCAGATTGCTGGTCAAGGTGTCATCGATACCCTTACTGAAATCGAAAAATATTACAGCATCCGTGGCTGATAGACTGCCTTGGCTAATGCTTACCGTCATTCCTCCAACCGTACCACTGCCATCACCGCTGCCGGAACCACCACCTGAACCGCTACCTGAACCACCACCGGACCCGCCCCCGGATCCTCCACCGCCATCACCTGCTTGTTCGTCTAAAGAAGCAAACTGGGTAAAGTGCCAGGTAATTATTTTAGTGTCGGTTCCATTAGTAATGTAAGCCTCTCCAGGGAAAGCAGGCGCTATCGGATCTGCATATGTACCCTGCGCTTGAGCCATCTTTACCCAGGCATCTGATCCTGCAGGTTTATATGCGAAATTACCGCCGGTAACCCCCGTCAAGGTTAAAATAACCGGTTTATCGAACAGCAGGATCCCATTGGGGCTGCCAACCTCCAGCACCGTATTGCCAACAGCAAATCCAGATGGTGCGGTTCCAGCCTTGACCATTTTAGTAGGCGGTTTGATGGTACCATCCCAGCCACTTGGTGCTAATATTGTAGTCCCATCAGGAATGGCAGCCGTCACGTTGGTCAAATCGGCATTTTTTATTACCGTAGGCTGGTTGTCAATTGCAGATTCCAGGCGAACTGCTTTTTCAATGCTTACCGTCTGACCGCCTACACTGGGATCTTGCGTCAGGTCCTGGGGCTGCCCGTTGATGGCAAACTCGGTTAAGTCTTTATTCTGTCCTCCTACTTGTATATTATTGCCAGCCTTTACCGCCAGACCAGCATTTAAGTTAAGGACAGCATTATTGGGTATGGATACTTCTTGACTGGGTAATTGAAGGCTGGCACCCGCGCTGCCCTCGATAACTACATTCTCAGGGATCTTGTTGCCCGCAATGAAATTAAAATCCTTCCAGTAATCTGCGGACTGATAAACCGCTAAACTACCTTCCGGTATAAGAAAGGTCTTAATCGATGAATTGGTAAAGGTATCCGGGCCAATAGTAGGCGGAGTAGAAGATTCCATTTTCATTATGCCATTGAGCCCGATCTTGGGACAACCGAAGAAAGCTTTATCACCAATAGCTTTGATATTGGCAGGAATAGTATCGACTTCGAGGCCAGGGCATCTCCAGAACATCTTGTAAGACAGGGCCGTCCAGTTCTGGGGAATAGTGATTTTCCCTAGACCGGATTCTGAAAAGAGACCCGCCTGGGTATCATGGTCAAAGGTTTCCGAGCCAAGGACTACCGATACAGGACCGTCTGCACATTCAACAATCAGGTGATCCGGAAGCGCGGTCAGTGCTGTACAACCCATGAACATGTGCCCGCCAGGGTAGACTGTTTCATCAGAAAAGTTGACTGTCTCCAGACTTGTACAGCCGCTAAACATACCGCTTATCCTTGACCGATTGGTTCCCTCAGTATCAATGTGCGGAAGCGTTATTTCTTTCAATGCTGTACATCCGTTGAATAATCCCCAATTTCTAATAATGTCCATATTCTCTGGAAAAGTTATGCTGGTCAGGGATCTGCAATCCTTGAATACCAACATACCGAGAGAGGTTAAGTTCAGTTTGCTCAGATCGATGCTTTCAAGTTTCGACCAGGTGAATGCATTGGAACCTATTTCTGTAACGCTGGGTGGGAGGTCGATCTGGCTAAATCCGCAGCCATGGAACGCGTCAGCTCCTATAGAGGTCAATTGGGAACCTTCCTCAAACTTGACCTCTTTCAATGACCATACCCAGGGTGATACTTCGCCGTTGTTGAATGCCCCCATTTCAATGGTTTTGATAGAGGCGGGGATGGTCACGCTTTCCAGAGAACGGCAATCTTGAAAAGCCAGGACTGGGATGGTTTCCAATGCGCTATTTATAGGCCATTTGATCGTCTTCAATTCGTCACATTCTTGACACATCCAGCGGCCGAGTTCGCTTACGCTGTCGGGCAGTTCAAGATTGGTGATTTCTGTGCTGATAAAAGCATAGGCACCAATCTTTTTTAAATTGTTGGGTAATTTTACTTCAGCCAATTGTTCCTGTACGAACAGCGCATAATCGGGAAGGGTGTCATCCTGTAATTTAGCCTGGGAGAGATCGATAGCCAATAGATTAGGCATGGCTGGCTCCTTCAATAAGGTAAAGCCGATAGCCCCATAATCCTGTCCTACGCCATCCGTGTATTTGCCATTAATATATTCAAAATCATCTGGTTTTAAGGCAGCGTCATTTTGGGTAATTATCGTCAGTTTGCTTACAGAAGCTACCGGCTGGCCTGAGGATAGGAATCCATCCCCATCAGCATCCAATATCCCTTTCACCGTTTCAGATGCGCTGGAAAGGGTAACGGTTTGCTCATTGCCAAGAGTTGTTCCTGATGCTGTAGGATCATAATCCGCCTTTTTGCCTTGATAATAAGCCTTTATAATGAAATCATAGCTGGTTGCTGTTTCCAGTCCGGTGATATTCATATTCCAATAATTCGTGCTGCTGCGGACATAGCCATCACATGACCCTACCTCAGGATATTCGGCATAATCGCTGGCTGAAGACTTTTTATAAAAGACTTTATAATATATATCCTTGGGTGTGGTCGGCGGTAATGCCCTTGGCCCGCTGTGAGTGATCAACCATAAGGAGTTTGTAGCAGCTTTGGCTACAAAGGTCACCATTGGAGCTACGTCATCGGGCCTTTGCAGCTCTAACTGATAGTCATCATAGATTCCTGCAGCACCGGTGGTAAATTCCGCTATCAATTTCTTGCCGATGACCTTGCCCCCGGTACCAAAATCAGGGGAAAAAATCATCTGATAGGTCGTATCGGCCTGTAGCACCCCTGCATCAACAAAGACCCTGAAATAGTTGGTTTCATCTCCGTAAACCAACTTCATATCTGTAGACATTAAGTAAGTGCCCATCATTAAGTTGTCCAGGTCTTTACTTGCCACCACAGAATTATCCGATTTTTTGACTATGGTGACATACTTCCCGTTATCCCGGATAAACTGTCCGATATCATCAGGTATGTAGCTGGTTTCGCCATTTTTAAAAGTAAAGTACAAACTGATCAGTGTATTGGGATCCATGGTAATTTTATCGGTGTTGGCCACATAGCAGATTTCATTATCGGTGGATGTGACACTTTGCGGCATTGCCAGTTCAAAATTGCAGGTTTCCTTCTTGGCAGCAGTATTAAAGCGGAACCAGATAGTCTTGCCGAATAAGAGGGGCGTTGTGTTTTTATTTCTCAGCCCAGGCTCAACGGCCAGATAGTATTCGGTGCCTGGGGCAAGGGTATTAGCATCCAGGCCCATCGTAACTACCGTACCGGATATTGCGGTATTAACTGAGCCTTTTCCTCCGGCATTACCATCAACGCTGCCGATCCATTTCAGCGTACCGTTCCCATTGTTATAATCAGCTACCACGGTTGTTCTTGATGAATCATAGACTTTGATATAAGGTGCAGTACCGGCTTTGACGCCTATAGTGCCTTTTTCTACTGTATAACCGTTCATGCCGGTGCCGTTCATGGTCAGCTCAAAGTTGATTGGCTTGGACGAATCATAGGGTATTTTAATAACATTAAAAAAACTAGTTGCAGTCGTCTCTTTGACACCTATATCAGACGCTGCGATATTTGTTAACCCTATATTAATATTAACTGCTCCCGATTGAATTCCGAAATATTGGGTCAGGATTTCTTCTTCTGCCATTGCTACTGTAGTCAATCCCATTAAAGCTAAACAGCAAAAGATCAAAAATGCCAGTAAGACCGGCCTTTTAGAAATTTTCATACATCCAATCTCCTTAGACGTTCATTTCGGGAAGTGATTAGACCGCTCATTTCACTCCCCTTCTTTCTATACACAAACTATGAAATGGATTTCCCACTCGTATGTACTTTTCTGTTAAACCTCCTCTCCAGTGGTTTTTCAGCCGTAACAGATTAAACCATATTTGTGATCTAAAAAATTAAAACCCGGCGTAAAAAGCAGTGCCGGGTTAAAATGACTATTATTAGTCATAAAGGCCTGAGTTAAATCAGCACCACCCGTCTAACGGGTGGTTTGCTCTGAGGCTATAAGCCTCTGTTACCGGCCAGCGTCTAAAGACGCTGGCTTTCACATTCGTTCAAGCTACTGTGCCTTTGCCACTTTTG
>JBLMZJ010000005.1:0-3890 GCA_050258735.1 Deltaproteobacteria bacterium
AAGAAAGCCGAGACTTTTGGCGGTTACTCCCTGGAACTGTCCGGTCAGGTCATGGCGAAAAATATCATATAATATTTTATTATTGATGCATTCTTTTTAGTTATATATCAAATGACCTGACTAATCAAAAGGATTTTTACTAATTGTTGTCGAACCATAATTAAGTTATGGCTTCGCTAAATATCGGGTACATGCCCGATAAAGCATGGAAGGAGGGATAAGGGCACCTGTTGTTTTCGCCAACCATAATGTGATTTTATCTACTCGATCTGAACGGCAATGACATTTATTGGTTTGTCGAAAATACGTTCCCAGGTGCTATAATGCAAGGAGGATTAGTTGTGGAACAACTTAATATGGGGAAAGGAGAGTGTTTAGGTTATGAAGGTTACCCGTCGAGAATTCCTTAAGGTAACCGGAGCAACCGCTGCCAGCTTTGCCGTCCTGGAATTAGGTTTTAACATGCAGGCGACAGCGGCTGGGGTCAAGGAGTTGCGGATCAAAAACGTTACTCCCACACCAACGGTTTGTCCGTACTGTGCATCCGGATGCGGCCTGGTAGTATATGCTGAAAAAGATTCTGCCGGCAAATTCGTGAAGCTGCTCAGTGTACATGGCGACCCGGACAACCCTATCAATCAGGGTGGAGCCTGTGCCAAAGGTGCGGCCATGTTCAACCTCAGGGAGATTTACAACGAGAGTACTGGTGAACAGGAAATCAACCCCAAGCGCGCACAGAAGCCGATGTATAGAGCTCCTGGCAGCGACAAGTGGGAGGAAAAAGATTGGGAGTGGATGGTCGAAACCATCGCAAAGAGAGTTAAAGAAACCCGTGATAAGAGCTTTATCCACAAAGAAAAGAACGCTGACGGCAATGAGGTTATAGTAAACCGTACCGAAAGGATTGCTCATGTTGGCGGATCTGGTCTGGATAATGAAGAAGCTTATATTTTAAGTAAATTGATGCGTTCCCTGGGTTTGGTCTATCTGGAAACCCAGGCCCGTATCTGACACTCCTCGACGGTGGCAGGTTTGTCACCTTCATTTGGTCGCGGAGTTATGACCAATCATGTTGTAGACATGAAGAATACCGACTGCGCCCTTATCATGGGCAGCAATGTTGCTGAGAATCATCCTATTTCTATGAAATGGCTGCTCAAGGCCAGAGAAAATCGGGGAGCCAAGCTGGTTCACGTAGACCCCAGGTTTACCAGAACCTCAGCTCGGGCTGACCTGTATGCTCCTTTGCGCTCTGGTACCGATATCGCTTTCCTGGGCGGAATGATCAAGTATATCCTGGATAATAATCTTTATCACAAGGATTACGTGGTCAACTACACCAATGCTGCTTTCCTGATCGATGATAAATATGGCTTTAAGGATGGCCTCTTTACTGGCTATGATCCTGCTACCCGGAAATATGATACTGCTACCTGGGATTACAAGAAGGACGACAAGGGCATGGCCCTGACCGATCCTACCATGCAGGATCCGCGCTGCGTATTCCAGCTGATGAAGAAGCACTATTCGCGCTATGATATCGATACCGTATGCAGTATTACCGGAACTCCCAAGGACAAGTACCTGGAGGTTCTGAAAACCTTCTGTGCCACCGGCAAACCCAATAAAGTCGGAACCATAATCTATGCCATGGGTATCACCCAGCATACGGTTGGTGCACAGAATATCCGCGCTTTCTCCATTGTTCAGCTGCTTCTCGGCAATATGGGACGTCCCGGTGGCGGCATCAATGCTATGCGCGGTGAGAACAATGTTCAGGGTGCTACTGATATGGCTCTGCTCTTCCACTATATCCCGGGCTATATCGATTCCCCGATGAACAGCACCGCCAACAAGGACCTGATTTCCTATCTGAAGGCGGTTACCCCGGGCGCAGCCAAGCTTCCGGTCACCAACCTGGAAGAATTAAGAGCTGCGGTCAAGGAAGGCTTCCCCAATTCCGGCTTCAAGATCAATACCTCCAAGTGGGTGGTCAGCACTTTGAAAGCCTGGTGGGGCGATGCAGCCAAACCGGAAAACGACTTTGCATATAATTACCTGCCCAAACGGGATGAGAAGAAGAACTACTCGCATATTGCCATATTCGAAGCCATGCATAAGGGCGAGATCGATGGCTTGTTTGTCAGTGGTTCCAACCCGGTAGTCGGCGGACCCAATGCCAATAAGGAACAGGAAGCCATGTGCAACCTGAAATGGATGGTATCTTGCGATCTGTGGCTCAATGAGACCGCTGAGTTCTGGACCTACCCGGCCTGGGAAAGACCGGTCAAGAATGAAAAGGTAGCTGAAAAGACTCCGGCTGACATCCAGACCGAGGTATTCTTCCTGCCCGCCGCTGCAGTTTATGAGAAGGAAGGCACTGCCGCCAATACCGGGCGCTGGGTGCAATACCGCTGGAAGGGTGCCGACCCGGTTGGCGAATCCAAGGCTGATCTGGCTATCATCTATGAGATGGGCAAGGCTATCAAGAAGGCTTATGCCGGCAGCAAGCGCGTAGAAGATGAGCCTATCGTCAACATGACCTGGGATTATGAAGGGCCGGCTGGTTCCGAAGAACCTGATATCATGAAGATAGCAAGGGAACTCTGCGGCTATGATACCAAGACCAAGGCTCCAATCGAAGGCTTTGCCAAGCTGACCGACGATGGCGCCACCGCCTGTGGGGTCTGGGTATATTGCGGCGCTATGACCACCCTGCCCGATGGCACGGTACAGTATAAACCGCAAAAACGCGACAACAAGGACAACTCCACGACCGGTCTGGGACTATTCTCCAACTGGGCCTGGAGCTGGCCGATGAACCGTCGTATTGTTTACAATCGCTGCTCTGTACAGCCCGATGGTCTTACCCCGTGGCCGGGCGATGCCGAGCGCCAGTTGATCCACTGGGATCCCCTGGCACTGTCCGATCCCAAAAAGCCCGAACTTCTAGGCAGCTGGGTCGGCGAAGACGTTCCTGACTTCCTGAAACCGACCAGTCCGGATAAGCCGGCATTCGCCAGCCCGTTTATTATGAGAGCCGATGGCAAGGGCGGACTGTTTGCCACCAAGACCTTAATGAAGGACGGCCCCTTCCCCGAGCATTATGAACCGTGGGAAAGCCCGACTCAGCCAGTTATCAATAAGATAGCCCTGAATCCGGCCGCCAAGGTCTGGGCACCAGAAGAACAGGGCACCAGTGATAAGTATCCGATCATCGGCACCACTTATCGAGTAGTTGAACACTGGCAAACCGGCGCACTGACCCGCAACCTGCCCTGGTTGGCTGAACTGATGCCCAACATGATCGTTGAGCTTTCAGAAGAACTGGCCAAGGAAAAGGGTATCAAGAACGGCGGCGAAGTGATCGTATCGACCATGCGCGGTGACATCAAGGCTCTGGCCTGCGTTACCAAGCGTTTTAAGCCCTTTAATGTAAACGGCAAGACCGTACACGAAATCGGAATGCTTTGGCAATACGGTTTCAAGGGTTATGCCACCGGCGACCCGGCCAACCGTTTAACCCCGCACATTGGTGACGCCAATGCCATGTGTCCCGAGTACAAAGCATGGCTGTGCGATATAAGGAGGGCTTAAACATGGCAAACAAGGCTAATATGTACGATGTAAGCAAATGTACCGCATGCCGTGGCTGCCAGGTAGCCTGCAAGGACTGGAACCAGCTCCCGGCAGTTATTGAGCCGTTTACGGGCAGTTATCAGACTCATAAAGACACCAATGGTGATACCTTCACCATTATCAAGTTCTTCGAGAGTGAAGACCCGGTAACCGGTGTCCACTGGAACTTTATCAAGCGCAGCTGCATGCACTGCCTGGATCCCGAGTGTGCCAAGGCCTGCCCGCAGGGCGCCTACTACAAGAGCGAATCC
>JBLMZJ010000006.1:0-10800 GCA_050258735.1 Deltaproteobacteria bacterium
GAACTGCCTGGTCGATATCATGGAGGATATGGCCATCCATAAACAATTTAAAAAGATATTACGTTCACTGATTCCGGTCTACGCCATTATCAACCATCCTCATCAGGCTATGGACCTCGCCAGTGAGATATATCGCAGGGACTTCAGCCAGATCAGCCCGGACGAGGGTTCATTATGTTACCTCGATCTGTTTGCCAGTGTTTATTCCGGCTTATATCGTCAGCAGCCGGGTATAGTATATGAAATGGCGGTAAAATCGGGGGCTATCAAGCTATACTCCCCCGGAGAACCTGAACTTATCAGTTCCGAGGAGGCACGACACGGCTTGACTCATGACCGCCTGGAACAATTGCAGCAAGCCTACCGGCAGAAGATGGTCTCCCGGCCTCATGAAGCCATAACCATCATGGAAATGGTGCGTCTGCTGGCCCGGTTACAGCTTATCGAACTAAACCATGCTGAAGCGAACCACCTGCTCAATTCCTATCTGGGTCTATGGAAATGGGTTCCTGCTCACTGTTTCCTGAACCGTGGGATCATAGATCAACTGAGCCCCCTGGCCGAGAAGCATCACCGCCAGGAGATAGAGCGAATTCGACCCTGGCTGGATGATCATAATGGAGATAAAATCAAAGCCGAATTAGCCACCAAGCCAGATCTGTTCAGGAAAAAGGGTGAAGATATCAGAAGAGCCATTTTAATGGGACACTTTACGGGGGTAATGTAATGAGCGAACGGGAGCTTTACCTTGATGAGATCAACGAAAATCTGGAATCACTGCTGGAACGGCTGTTTCTGGAAATAAATTCGACGACCACTGCCAGGCTCTCAGAACTGGGTGACCTGGACCAGCTGGATCGCTATCTATATGAAATAAACAGCTTCTATTATCGGAGTTTCCATGACCGTTTCTTTCCAGTATATCGCTCATCCGTCGGGGAATTGATAACCGAGAGCCTGCATCTGCATCACCAACAGGATGCGCTCTATCAGGATATCCTGGCTAACCTGCGTCGTTACGCCCAGCTTTATAACCAGATCAAAAAGATATCCTCCCTCTTGAAAAAGAGCCGTGAAGAAACCAACAGAGAATTGCTGGCGGTCATTCGGGACCAGGACCACCATGCCGCAGAACTGCTCTATACCATGAAAAAGATGCGGGATGGTCTGAGTTCGCTGCAGACATTCCTCCATTATCTCAGTGAGCTGGAACAGGACAAGAAACTGCGTGACCTTTTACTGGGAACTATCGCCTTCGACCATTCGGTCCTCAACTTTATCACCGGTCTCGATCTGGAAGATCCTGAGGTTTCAGCGGCTTGCAACCGCTTGCTGCTGCACCTGGAATATCAGCGCAAACTGCTGGCAAGAATGGAAACCAAGGAGCCGGATTTTCAAGCTATAGCTGAGAGCAATCTTCAGGAAATCGTCGATAAACAGAAGCAGCTCCTCTCTGATAAGAGCTTGAAACCGGTCATGAATCTATATGATCAGAACCTACACCGATCCATCTCACTTTATATCGAATTACTAGGTCAATATATCAGAGTCTGCGACAACGATGGCACCCGGCAGACTGCCTGGGACTTCTGCATGTGGCTGGAACACAGTCTGACGTTGATTGATCGCATCCTTTTGTATGTGCCGGGACAACAGGGGAGTATCCTGTCTTTTGTGCACGCCCTGCCGGGTCTGGCCCCCGAGGCTCTGACCAAACTGGATCTGGCAGTAAAGGATCACATAGAAAAACTGGAAAATGCCATCCTCAACCTGTCAGAAACCAGTGAACCGGATTTCTCATATCACAGTAAAACCATTCAGGCTATGCTGGATGGGACCCTGCCTATAATAACGGGGGCTATGGCAACACCGGCCATTACGGCCATAACGCCGTTGGCTTCACGTCTGCACCGGGTGGAACTCGATCTGCTATTTGCCAGGGATCAACTGCAGCTTCTCAACGAAAAACACAATCATGCCCGGCGGGTGCAGGACAAGCTGGTGCAGATCATCAACATGCTGGACAATTATCAGAATCTGCTGGCCAACATAAAGTCTGACCTGGAACGCCTGCTTAATCCGCGCAATCTGGCCCGGGCCTGGAAGGATGTAAGAATAAAGATAGATCGTATACCGTTGGAAGCCGGACGGGAGTTCCCCCAGGAACACCTGGATCTGCTTGACCGCCACAAGATCGAGACCCGTATCGCCCCTCATATAAAGAAAACCCATCTGGTGCTCCTGGAGGAAGGGGATATTTTTGTCATCAAGGTAGAAGATCAGATAATCGAAGAAGTCCCTTACCTGGTTATAGCCCTGAAAGGTTAATTCACATGGATATTGCCATAGATTTCGGAACCTCATATACCAAACTGGGCTGCCTGCAGGATGGACGTTTTCTCAATCTAGCCGGCAGCGATGTAAACATCCCCAGTGTCGCTACCTGGCTGCCATCAACCGGCAAATTATATTTTGGAAATCTAGCTTTGCGCCTGCAGGAACCGGGCGCTTATACTTCCCGTTTTTTCAAACTGATGCTGAAGCGCAGCCCATCTTTTCAACTGGGCCCCTACCCCCTGCCCGAATTGATGAGGGAGTATTTCAGATTTTTAGTTGATGAATACATCAAGCCACATGGAATCGCCGTCAGCAGCCTGGTACTGTCAGTTCCCAATTATTTTGGGTTGCACGCCCGCCGCCTTTTGATCGAAGCAGCCTTCGCAGCTACCGGGACCGAGAATATCCGCCTGTTGCCGGAACCGGCAGCGGCACTCCTGGGTCACAATGACATTCACTCCAACCAAGTTTTGACAGGAGATGTGCTCTGCATCGATATTGGAGGCGGTACTACCGATTTCAGTTTCCTTAGTCTGTCCGGACAGGGGAAAAAGATTCTGCTGGAAAGCCAGTTGCAGATCGGTAATGATGCCTTTTCCGGATCCGAGCTCGACCGCGGGGTACTCCGTAATATCTTTTTCCCGGCTTTTACCATGCAGACCGGTTCTCTTATACCGGATGATCTCATATTGGAAAAGAATCTTCGCGCCCATGACCGCTATCGGTTGAACCAGCTGATGCAAAAGGCGGAAGCGGCCAGGATCGAACTGAGCCAGAAGGGTCATTGTCGCTGTGATATCCCTGATTTCTATAATGGGCAATCCCTGGTTTACGATCTCGAACCGAATCTCTTTGATACCCAAATGGAAACTATATTCAACCGTCTGCGTGATACTTTTCTTATCAATGTTCGCGGTAAGGCCGAAAGGCTTGGCCTTTTCAAGGGGGGGCGCTGGACCCTGGATTATGTCCTTCTGCTGGGGGGGGCTTCGCTGACCCGGGGGGTCAAAGAAATAATATCCCGTCTCTGTCCCGGGGTTATGATAATATCACCCTTCGAACGGGACAGCGCAGTAGTAAGAGGCCTCTGCCGCTGGTCTAATGAAGATTTATCCAACAAAACCGTGATCAAGAACATCTATCCCTTCGACTTTTATATTGAGAAAAAGTCCAATGAAGCGGATACCTTCTGTCTGGAGAAGATACCCTTTGATACTGGCAACCTGGAACTGGACCTGGAGCAGACCTATCCTATCTTTTCTTTCCCGGTCCAGTCGGATTATAATCTTGCTGCCAACCCGGGGGACCTTCACTGCCGCGTATATGAATTGAGCGAAGGGGAAAATCCTGCGGAGGTTACGCCGGACAGGTTTCTGGGACAGGAGATGCTGTTAGGAACGGAAGATTATGATAACCTGACCGGAGACAACGTGACTGTTTATTTGAATCTGGTTAAGTCCCGTCTCGAACTGACCGGATATGATACAGCAGCCAGGGGAAGAAAATCCCTGCTTGATTGGCAGCGTGAACTGCCTGATCATCAACAGGCTGCTGCTTCCTTGCTGGAGAATTATCCGTTTATCGACAAACGTCTTAAAAACGACTTTTACCAGCATCTGCAGCAGGCAAACGGATCCGAAGCCTATAAATCATGGGAAAATACCGTATTGTATAAGATGCTTTACCTGATTCAAATCCTGGAAGGAAAGTAGGAAGCCCGAAATAGCCACAGATAGGCACAGATTCATGCCCACAGATTAGCACAGATGGGGAAACAATTATTTGGGGCTCGTTGATCTTATGACATTCATATTGGGATATATTATTGGGGTGTTACGCTAGCAAGGCCTTTTTATTAACTCGGCCGTGATTTATTATTAACGACTTGTTTCTTGGCTTCAAGTTACTTTGTTTAGTATTTCTATTAAGCTAATACCACCATTGGGTCGACTTTAAGTAGTTATGAGCTATACTTTGATACATACTTTTAATATGCTTAATCTGTGTTCATCCGTGTCGCCGAAGGCATCCGTGTCCATCTGTGTTAATTCCGTTCTTATTTCCCACGCCACTTCGCAAGCCATGATTTTCTTCCGTCCTGCTGTTCATTGCGCCATAGTTCCAGGAACTCGTCGATCTTTTTTTCCCTTTCCAGATTGCGGGCCTCCACCTTGCGTTCGAGACTGCTCATCCGACCTTCCAACCGCCGGTTCTGTTCGAGCAATTCTTCATTTTGTTCCATGATTCTCCTGGCCACATTCGCCACTTCCACCAGGTCGCTTATGGTCTTGTTTTCTGCCGGCAAGTTTTTGGCGGTGACTTCCTCGCTGTTATCCAGTGCCATCCTTATAGCTGTAGTATTAAGACCCTTTTCCTTCAGCTTGAGAACCAGTCTCAAGCTATCAAGGTCCGACTCACTGTATAAGCGGTCTCCCCGTTCATTTCGCTTGATTCTTAACTTGAGACTGTTTTCCAGGTAGCGCAGGGTATGCTGCTCGATGCCAAGCAGTTCAGCCACCTCACCAATTTTATAAATTCTCTCTTCCATGATGGCACCATTTCTCCTCTTACTTCATAAACTGTTATCAGGTTAGTCAATAAAGTCAAACCGCTAAAAATAGCAGAAACGGGACTTAACAACTTCTTCTTAAGGGCCAAAACAGCAGCCAGAAAATTGATCTTAATAATTAACTTGATAATCAGCTTTATTGTCAGCCTCTACTTTCCCTTCCCATTCCCTATATGGCTCATATATATCCTGCTAAAGAATTATATGAGCAAAGCCGTCCCGATTAGGACGGCTTTTTTCTTCTTATAAATAGAAAAAGCCCCCGCCATCTGCGGGGGCTTTTGTTAGGATTCTAGTATTCGAATGCCTCGACAGGAATGTCCAGAACTGAGGAATCAGCTTCTTTGACGATGCCGGCAGTAGCCATAACGTTCGGTACTACGTTCTTCAGATAGTAACGAGCGGCCTGTACCTTACCAAAGTAGAAGGGATAATCAAAGTGATCAGCGCCAACTTCCTTGGCCTTCTTATCAGCTATCAGGGCCTGATCCAGGATCAAACGTCCGCAATACAGCTGAGAGGTAGCGGTCAGGATACGGCGGGCATAGAGCGGCAGGAAGCCGTATTTCTTCTGGCCGAAATATCCGCCGATCGCCATCTGGATTCCGGTGTAGGCATCCAGGGCCTGCCCCAGGATCTCGAATTCTCTCTCGAAGCCTTCTAATGCTTTGTTGGCATCATAGAAGTCTCTCATCTCCTGCAGGAAGGCAGCAAAAGCAGCACCCTTCTTCAGCATCCATTTGCGGCCAACGAGGTCCATGGCCTGGATGAAGTTGGTACCTTCCCAGATAGAGTAGATCTTTACGTCGCGGGCGATCTGCGCTACCGGATATTCCTCGCAGTAGCCGTAGCCGCCGTAGCACTGGATAGCTTCACCGATCAGCCACCATGCTTCGTCGGAAGGATAAGCCTTGCAGAGCGGGGTGGTGACTTCGATCAGGTCATTGGCCTTAGCCTGTACTTCCGGATCGGGATCGTTGTGCCGCACATCAAAGGCAAAATAGGTCTTGTACATCATGGCGCGCATCGCTTCCACATGGGCTTTGCCGCAGAGCAGGGAGCGTTTGATGTCTTCATGATTGATGATGGTTACACGGTCGCCTTTGGGATTGGTCAATAGACGGCCCTGTACGCGATCTTTACAGTAATCGCGAGCATTGTAGTAGGCATTGGCGATACAGGAGAGGGCGGCATGACCAGTCTCCATGCGGGCGCCGTTCATCATCTGGAACATCTGGGCCATACCTTCGCCTACGCCGTCATTATCTCTGGGGTCTTTGCCCAGCAAAAAGCCGCGGCAATTGTTATCTTCACCAAAGGTAAGCGCAGCGGTGAAGGAGCCATGCTGACCCAGCTTGTGTTCGCAGCCAGCGGTGGCGGCATCATTGAATTCGCCCAGGCTGCCATCTTCATTCACCCAGTACTTGGGAACTACGAACAGTGAAATTCCCTTGGTGCCGGGTTTTGCGCCTTCTACGCGGGCCAGGTACAGGTGGATGATATTCTCGGTGAAGTCATTGTCTCCGCCGGTGATGAATATCTTGCTGCCCTTGATTTTGAAGATGCGGGGATCGTCAGTCGGATAAGCCTTGGAGAGGATATCACCTACGTCGGAACCGGCAGTAGGTTCGGTAAGGCACATGGTTCCGGACCAGGTTCCATCCATCATCTTGGGCAGGAACATCTCTTTAAGTTTTTCATCGCCGAAGCTCTGGATCAGCCCGGCAGAACCGCTGGTCAGAATGATATAGGGACCGAAGGTGGGGTTGGCGGCTGCGATCATTTCCCACACCATGGAATGCAGAATATGAGGAAGTACCATGGCATCTTCGGACTCATCTATATTGCTGGTGCCCCAGCCCTCTTCCTGTAACTGATGGAAGAGCGGGCCGAAGGTTGGCGGTAAGGTGGCTTTGCCATCGACAAATTTAACCGGGTTCTTGTCACCGTCTTCATTGGTGGGTTCGATTACTTCTTTGGACATCTTGAGGATGGGGCCCAGAACGGACTTAACATCATCCTTGGAATAATAGTCGGCATATGCCGGATAGTTGAAAATCTGCTCAGTCGGCAGCCATTCCTGCAGAATGAATTCGAAGTCTCTTATATTAGTGTAAGCAAAATTAGCTGACATTTCTCTATTCTCCCTCCATTTTGTAAGGAGACCCCCTAAAACGTTCGAAAGGATTACCGATCCTAATTCAGGGAAGCTCCCCCCTTAATTCAATAATCTCTACTATAACTTCCCCCGGTGTCAGGTGCTCTGACACCCATTTTTGCAGTCTGAGCTGCTGATGCGGTCTTCCATCACCCCCCCTGAAGACACCAATAAGTCCCCCGGTACGACCAATTAGAGCCAACACCTCTATATAACTATGGTTTGGCCCCAATCTACACCGGCGAACCACGAACTCGACCAGCAATTAAACTGATTACCTGTAATATTCTAATGAAAAAGGTATAAATCCTTTTTTGCAAAAGAAGTTTAAATATTCGCAATAGTCTCGTAAAGCAGGACAATAAAGCCATGGGGGATGACCCCATGGCTTATATCGCGTGAGTGATTATATCCAATTGTATAGATCGCATATGGACCTAATTTATTAAATTTCCGCAATCTTTTATAAGAAGAGTGCTGCTTCTTCGATCTCAAGTACTGAGGTATCCCCTTCCTTGATTATCTCCAGGGTCCGGAATACGTTGGGAACGATGTTGCGGGCAAAATACTTCGCGGCATTTACCTTGCCGTTGTAGAAGGCATAATCATAATGATCCTTGCCCAGTTCGTCGATCTTCTTCTGCGCGATCAAGGCCTGTTCCAGCAGGAGCTTACCGCAGATCAATTCGCCAGTGGCGTGCAGTATACGGGTCGCATATAAAGGCAGCATCGGTATGTTGCCGCCCATGACATACCCGCCCATGGTGGCCTGGATCTCTTTGTAAGCATCGACTGCCCGCTTCACTATGGCCATCTCCCGCTCCAGCCCTTCAACAGCGGCGTTGTCAACCGCAAAGGCCTCAATCTCAGCCAGCCAATCGGCAAAGACCTTGCCCTTGCCCATCATCCATTTGCGGCCGATCAGGTCCATGGATTGGATGAAGTTGGTGCCTTCCCAGATAGAGTAGATCTTTACGTCGCGAGCCAGCTCAGCGATGGGATATTCCTCGGAATAGCCGTTCCCGCCGAAACACTGCATGGCCTCTGCGCAGAGTTCCCAGGCCTTGTCCGAACAATAGGCCTTGACGAGCGGGGTGTTGACTTCGATGCGGGCTTTGACCTGTTTGACTTCATCGGGGTCTTTGGAATAGGTGGCTACATCAAAATACCAGTAGGTTTTAAAAATGAGGGCACGCATGGCCTCTATATAAGCTTTCATGTCCAGGAGCATCCGCCGCAGGTCTTCGTGTTTGATGATCGATACCCGGTCGGATTTTGGATTCGTAATGGGACGGCCCTGGATCCTCTCCTGGGCATAGGCGCCTGCATTATAATAAGCTACAGCAGTTTCGCTGAGTGCGGCATGGCCGGTCTCCATGCGAGCGCCGTTCATCATCTGGAACATCTGGGCCATGCCCTCACCATTGCCTTCGGCATCCGGTGGATTGCCCAGGATGTAACCGAGACAGTCATTGTTTTCGCCAAACGACAGCACACAGGTAGCTGAGCCCTTTATGCCCATCTTGTGTTCGATGCCGATGCAGGCCACGTCGTTTTCGCCAATAATATTGCCGCTGGCGTCAACGCGGTTACGAGGAACTACGAACAGCGAGATGCCCTTGGTACCCGGTTTGGCCCCTTCGACCCGGGCCAATACCAGGTGGATGATGTTCTCGGTGATATCCTGCTGCCCGCCGGTGATAAAGCACTTGGTTCCTTTAATTTTATATATACCGGGCTGATCGGTGGGATAGGCCTTGGACAGCAGATCGCCTACGTCTGAACCGGCATTGGGTTCAGTCAGACACATGGTGCCGGCCCATTGCCCGGAAAACATCTTATCCTTAAATATAGCCCTGACTTCTTCACTGGCGAAGTGGTCGACCAAACCGGCTGCCCCGCCTGTAGCCATGATGTAAGGAACAAATGATGCATTGGCCCCGATAATATACTCCAAACAGGAACGGAATATTGTCTGGGGCAGGTGCCCTTCCGCTTCTTCATCATCGTTGCTGCAGCCCCAGCCATTTTCGTTTAAAAACCAGTAGAGATTCTTGTAGGAGGGGGGAACGGTAACCTTACCATCGTTGAACTGCGCCTGAATCTTTTCACTATCGTCCCGGGTCGGAGCAGCTACTTCTTTGGCTACCTTTAATGCCTGATCCAGGATATTATCAACATCTTCCAGGCTGTAATAGTCCTTGAACGCATCGAAGGACAGCACTTTCTCTGTATCGAGCCATTCCTTCAGGATGAACTTGTGGTCCCGGTTGGAATAAAGAAAATTGGATGCCACAATCATAACCTCCTTAAATGTTTTAATAACTCCATCCCGTCATTAAACAGGACCAGAATGAAATAGGGGTGTATGCTCATCTCAGTAAACAGTATATCTTCCTAAGACAAAGTCCGCAGTTCACCTCCCCACTCTCTTTGTCTGAATCCTTGGCCTGTTACTCCGTTTACTGATATTACATTGTTTGATTTATAATTATAAATGATTGACCCTAATTTTTGAACTTCCCTCCGTATATTCGGACTATTCTGCCAATTAAAACAATCAAAAATAAAGAAAAAAGTCACAAAGCCAACAGGAATTTCACAAATCATGTTGAATATTAAGTGCGTTGACAAAAATGCAATCACAGAAATCGGGAAGGAGGAGATATTCTACCTTATACTTTTTTCCTTTAGGCGATATTAAATATTTATGGGAGGGGTATTCATATGTCAAAAGATAGTCCTAGCTTAGTATCAGTCAATATCAACGATGTGACCTCAAACGCAGGATGCTTGGGGTTAATGGGCTTTGGTTTGACTACCGTATTGCTTAATATTCACAATGCAGGATTTTATCCGCTGAATACTATGATCGTAGGTATGGGTATCTTTATGGGCGCATTGGCTCAGATCATTGCCGGGATCATGGAGTGGAAGAAAAATAACACCTTTGGTACGACAGCGTTTACTTCTTACGGACTTTTCTGGCTTTCACTGGTCTTTATCTGGTTAGTTCCTGCATTTGGCGAAGTACAGGCTCCGACTGCCGGATCTATGGCTGCATATTTCTTCATGTGGGGCTTATTCACTTTGATCATGTTTGTAGGTACCCTGAAGGCCAATAGAGCTCTGCAGGTTGTATTCTTCACCCTGGCTCTGCTCTTCTTCCTGCTTTCTGCTAAAAACGCAGGTGTCAATGTTGGAAGTTTCCTCGGATATGAAGGCATCTTCTGCGGCCTTTCCGCTGTCTATACTGCACTTGCCCAGGTCCTAAACGAGATGTACGGCAAAGTCGTATGGCCGATCGGACCCGTAGGCGGCGGCGAACACTAATCAGTACACAAAAAAGCAGGCCTAAAAGGCCTGCTCAGACTGTCAAAAAGCGCGAATCTCATCGTTATATTGGAAGGCCCGCTCAATCAACGTACCCCGTGTACGCCTCAATCGCGGGCCTTCCAAGTGCCTTGACCTTCACACTTTTTGCCTGGTCTGACTACTTTATTGACAAGCTGAAAAAAGCAGGCCTAAAAGGCCTGCTTTTTTTATCCCGATATGCAAGATGCTTGTTTACATCCCTGGCATCTTGATGAACACCTTGCGCGGATCTACCTGCTCGCGCAATATCGTCAGGACTTCGTCGCTGGGAGCAGGGACCATCTTGACCTCTTCCGGAACAACCAGTTCAAAAGCTGCACACATTTGGGCAATCTCCACTGTCATTCCCGGGTTCAATGCC
>JBLMZJ010000007.1:0-7516 GCA_050258735.1 Deltaproteobacteria bacterium
GCTCATGAACGATAGCCATGGCATCAGCGCGTCTCTGATATATTTTAAGATGCATCGGTGTCTCGATGGACGGCTTGTACCTGCCATCGACAACCTTTTGACTAAAATCGACCAGTACCAGATCCTCCGGTTCCATCGTTGAATAATCCATTCCGCTGGGAGTGATCAGCATCAGCGGCTGACCGGCAATACGAGCACTGACATTGCCCCAGGTCCCGCTGACCAAATGATTCGAGCAGACCTCGCGGACCGCGTGCATTACCTCTTGCCGTTCATTCACGTAATCCATGTCATCACTATCCTTGCCAAGCAATTTTCTTAAGGTTCGTCTTGAAAGCCTCCGCCATATTGCCATTAAACGGCGGCCGAATGATACTTTTTTCCGTAATAATAGCCGTTATCAATTCGTTAGGGGTAACATCAAAAGCCGGGTTAAATACCGGCGCCTCCGGCACGGTGAAATATACCCCCCTAAACTGGCGGATCTCGTCTCCGTGCCGCTCTTCGATGGGGATCTCCTCACCGGAAGCCAGGGAAATGTCGACGGTAGATGACGGAGCCACCACATAAAAGGGTATCCGGTGGTAAGCAGCCAAAACGGCCAGGCCATAGGTACCGATCTTATTGGCAGTGTCTCCGTTGGCAGCAATGCGGTCGGCTCCTACTAAAACAGCATCCACTTCACCCCTGCGCATCACAGATGCTGCCATGTTATCGCTGATCAAGGTGACCGGGATCCCGTCTTCCATCAGCTCCCAAACGGTCAGCCGCGCTCCCTGCAGCACCGGGCGGGTCTCACAGGCCCATACCTGCTCTATCTTGCCCAAGCGGGCTGCAGAACGAATAACACCCAGAGCTGTTCCGTAGCCGCAAGTTGCCAGTGCCCCGGCATTGCAAATAGTCATTACCCTTACACTGCCAGACAGCAATGTCTGGCCCTTCTCTCCAATAGCCTCATTGACCCTTATATCATCCTCCAGCAGTTCCTGGGCAGCCTGCAGCAGACGTAAAGCAATTGTCGCCGCGGACAGATCCTGACTACCCTGCATGACATCATCCATGCGCTGCAAAGCCCAAAACAAGTTTACAGCAGTAGGCCTGGTGGCGGCCAGCAAATCTCTTTTTTCCTGATAATAATTGAGAAGCTCATCCTCGCTGCCATGGTACTGCAGCATGGCCAGGGCCAGTCCAAAGGCTGCGGCGACTCCTATCAGAGGAGCTCCCCTTACCTTCAGCTCCCTGATCGCGTCTGCCACTTGTTCTGCTGTAACGCAGGATTCGTATACCACCTTTTGCGGCAGCTGATTCTGGTCCAATATGACCACATAAGGTGCTTCATAAGCAATGGTCTTTATCATTTCATTACCCCGGGTTCATTCAGTATCTTGCTGCAATCACAGGGAGCCTTTTCCTCGATATATTTCAGGCTGTCTGTCATGATATTTCTAATACCGCCCAGACAGCTCTTCATCATGTCGAGGACCTCACTATGGGTCAAAACTCCCGGTGCTATACCAGCTGCAAAATTAGTAACAATGGAGATGTTAGCATAGCAGATGCCCAACTCACGGGCCAGGCAAACCTCCGGCACGCTGGTCATGCCTACCAGATGGCCACCTATCTGTTTGAACACCGCGATCTCGGCGGCTGTCTCAAAGCGCGGCCCTTCAGAGCAGACATAGACCCCGCCGTTACAGATCTCTATCCCGTTTTCTGCACCGGCCTTTACCAGTGCCTGCCGCAGTTCAGGGCAATAAGGCACTGTCATATCGCAATGGACTACTCCGGATTCCCCGCCCTCGTAAAAAGTGCTGGGACGGCAGCGGGTAAAATCCAAGAACTGGTCAGCTAATACGAAACTGCCTGGCTTATATTCAAAATGCAGCGAACCTACCGCGGCAGTGGCTATTATATTTTTTACTCCCAGCATCTTTAAGGCCATGATGTTGGCCCGGTAGTTGATAAGATGCGGTGGCACGCTGTGTTTTTCCCCATGGCGAGCCAGGAAAGCCACTTCCGTTCCCTGATATTTGCCGGTGATGACTTTGGCATCGCCGTAAGGGGTATTCATAACCTGTTCCTGCATTTCATCGAGCAAGTACGGGTCGTATACTCCGGTTCCCCCAATTATTGCAGTCTTGATCAAATTCACCACTCCTCCAGTTATTCTTCTTCGTCAAACAATGCAGCAGCAAAAGTAGCTGGATCAAAATCACGCAGGTCATTCATCTTCTCACCTACTCCGACCAATTTGACCGGCATCTCCAATTCGCGGGCGATCGCCAGTACGATCCCGCCTTTGGCGGTACCGTCGAGTTTGGTTAGGATTATGCCAGTGACCCCGGTAGCCTCTTCAAATATTCTGGCCTGGCTGATAGCATTCTGCCCCGTGCAGGCATCAAGGACCAGCAAAACCTCATGGGGAGCACCGGGGATTTCTCTTTCTATCACTTTCCGGATCTTACTGATTTCCTTCATGAGATTGCTCTTGTTCTGCAGACGCCCGGCGGTATCAATTATCAAAATATCCGCTTTGCGGGCACGGGCGGCGTTGATGGCATCATAGACTACGGCTCCCGGATCAGACCCTTCCTGGTGTTTGATCAGTTCCACTCCCACCCGGTCAGCCCAGATCTGTAACTGGTCGATCGCTGCCGCCCGGAAGGTGTCGGCTGCCGCCAGTATCACCTTCTGGTCATAATTCTTGAAGCGATGAGCCATCTTGGCTATGGAAGTCGTCTTACCGGCTCCATTGACGCCTACCACCAGGATCACGGTCAGCTTTTCTTCAGATGAACGCAGGGACAGGTCGCCGGAGGACTCCAACATCTTACGTACCTCTTCACGAATCAAGGTCATTACCTGGGACGAGTCATTCATTTTCTGCTTGCGTGCGCTGTCTCTAACAGATTTGACCAATTCGAGAGAGGTGTTAACCCCCACATCTGCTTCGATGAGGATCTCCTCCAGTTCTTCCCAGAATTCATCATCCAGCTTACGATTGCTTTTTACCAGGTTAGTGATCTTATCACCGATATTTTTGCGGGTTTTGGTCAAGCCAAGCTTCAACCGGCTAAAAAAGCCCTGCTTCCCTTCAATCCGCTGTTCTTCATTAGAATCTTCATCATCTTCATCTTCATTTAAACGCTCTATCTGCACTGCTGCAAAAGAAGTTTTCGATGATCGATCGTCGTCAGGCATTGCCTTTACAGGCACCCCTCCGGCATTTTCCAGTCGGTCGGGTCCAGGTTCCCCCGTCTCTTCCCCGGTATCATTCTCCTCTACTTTGGACTCTTCATCTGCTTTGTTTTTGTCTTCGTGCTTTTTACGTCTGAAGCGATCAAAAAACGCCATTCAAATATCCCCACCCTTTAAAAGTAAGCTCACTGATTAAAAATTATTCCTGCTATCCAGCCAGGTTTTCGGCCTGGCTGAGATCCAGAGTAAACACTGATGAGATCCCCTTCTCCGGCATAGTGACTCCGTGGATCTTGCTGCCGGCCTCGATAGTGCCCTGTCGATGGGTTATGACAATAAACTGCATAACATCTTCCATGCTCCTGAGAAAACGCGAAAAACGGTTTAGATTTACCTCATCCAGAGCCGCATCGATCTCATCCAACAAACAGAATGGAGCAGGTTTCAGCCGCAGCAGAGAAAACACAAAGGCGATGCAGGTCAGCGCTCTTTCTCCTCCCGATAGAAGCCCCAGGAGCTGACTCTTCTTGCCGGGAAGTTTGACCTCGATATCGACTCCGGCTTCCAGGCGATCCTTGTTTGACTCCAATACCAGAGTAGCCTCACCGCCTTCAAATATCTCCTGGAAAGTCTGATTAAAGCTCTGGTTGGCCAATTGGATAAACTGTGCGAAATTCCTGACCAGTAGTTTTTCGGTCTCCTGCAGCAGGTCGTACAGAGAGTCCCGGGCATTAGTCAGATCCTGATATTGACTGGTCAGGAATGTGAATCGCTGGTCGATCTCTTCATATTCCCTTATCGCTTCTATATCCACCGGCCCCAGCTCTTCTATCTGCATCTGCAGGTATTCGATGCGGGTTTTGTATTCCCTGATCTCAGCCGCACTGGCCGTTGGCACCTCAGTATCTATCCAGTCCATATGGAATCTTTCCCGCCATCTCTCCTGAAGCGATTCCAGTTCTACTCCGGCTCGGGTTATGGCCATCTCCAGGTTTCTGGTCTGAGACTCCAACTCTGCTATACGATTACGGCCGGGATGCAGTGAACCCCTCAACTCATCGATCCGCTCCTGAGCAGCTGTATAACCGTCCTGGACTTCACCCAGCTGCTCAGCTATCAGGGCCAGTTTTTCCTTGTGCCGGGTGATTATCTCCTCAAGCTGTTGACTCTTCTCTTTTTCCTTTACAGACTCCTGCTCCAGCCTTTCCTGCAGGCGGCAGGCCTCGCGGTGGGAACTTGCATATGATTCACCGACCTGCTTGAACTGTTCGATATTGGCTGCATAATGGTCCAGCTCGTTCTTCTTCATGGCCAACTGCTCCTGCCAGGAAGTCAGACGTTCCCGACGCAGCTCCAGCTCACTCTGGCGGGCAGTCAACTCTTCCCGGGCCTTTTCCATATCAGCTACCAGGCTTTGATTCTCCTCTTCTACCTGCTGCTGTCGCTGTTCAATATCCTGGATGCGCTGACGGGAGCGATCGATCTCGCTATCTATCTTCTCGGTTTCAGCCAGGTTTTCATCGATATCCCTTCTGGCAGCGGCGGCATTGGTCTTGTTGCTCTCTATGCCTTTAAGCAGCAGCTGCTGCCGGTATTCTAATTCCATGATTGACTGCCTGAGGCTCTCCCGTTCGGTTCCCAATTGGTGCAGTTTTCCCCGGCTTTCATTCAAAAGGGACTGTTGCTCGGCCTGCTGGGCTTCTATCTCGCTCAGAGCTTTGATGAGCCTTTTCTCCTCACCCTTACGCTGAAGCGGACTGCCGCCGTCTCCTTTGGCTCTGCTTCCCCCGCTGACTGCTCCGCCGGGGTTGATCAACTCACCATCTAGAGTGACGATCTTGAACGGGTAGGATAGGCCTTTGAATATATCGATACCTGTTGGCAGATCGTCTACTATCAACACTCTCCCCAGCAGATAATCAACTGCCCGCCGGTATTTTTCTTCGCACTTGACCAGCCGCGAAGCCAAACCGCGTACCCCATGGTAGCCTGCCAGTTCTCTCAGGACCTTATCCGGCACTTCTGCCACCTTCAACATATCCAGCGGTAAAAAAGTGACCCGTCCCGCACCGCTCTTTTTTAGGTTTTCAATTGCCTTTTCCGCATGTCCGGATTTCTCAACGATGACATTCTCCAGGCCTCGGCCTGCCGCTATCTCAATGGCCAATTCCATTCCGGGCGGAACATCGATGACCTCCCCAGCCAAACCCATTATCCCCTTCAGACCGCCCTTCTGCCCCGCCACGAGAATGCCCCTTACAGCCGGCGAATAACCGACCATATTTTTCTGCATCTCCTGCAGATGGATGATCTGTCCTTTGATCTCATGGGCCTGGCGGGCCAAGGCCGTCAGCTTCTCCTCATACTGCCGGTTCCTGTCAAGCAGGGTATCATACTCACCGTCCAAACGGGTCCTTTCCCCGGTGCAGGCTGATAGTTGACTTTCATTGTTGGCCTGCTCCTGTTCCTGCTGCTCTATCTCTTGGTTGAGGCCGCTAAGCTTATTCTTTATCTCATCGACCCGTACCAGCAAACGTTCATGTTTATCATAAAGTCTCCTTAACTGTTCGGTATTAGATAATATCTCATTCTTTACTTCAGCTTCTCCCTGCATGCGGGTAAACAGCTCTGCCTTTTGCGCCTCAAAACGTGAGCGTTCTGCCTTCAATTGTTCTTCCATATCCAGCAGTTCCTGCTCTAGTTCTGAATACTCCGCAACTCTGGCCTGGTAGCTCCTTAGTTCTTCTTCCCAGTCCAACCGCTGACGATCCAAATCACCCTGCAGTGATTCGAGCATACCGGCATATTTAGAGGCATCGGCCCCGGCAGCCAGCATGCGTTCCTGATTATTCTTAAGTCTCTCTCCGGCGATCCGCTGGTCACTGATCAGGGCCGACAGGGATCCTTCCAATCCGCGGCGCTCTTCCTTCAGGTCATTCAGGATGGTTTCTACTTCGCGCAGATCTATTTCTTCCTGTAGGAGGTTTTCTTCCCCCTCCTCGATCTCCTGACGGAACCGTTCCACTTCATTGTTCCTATGTATGAAGTCCTCCTGCTTCCTGGCAAGCTCTCGGCGCAGGCGCCCTCCTTCAAATTGGTAGACACAGCGTTCCTTGTCCCCAAGTTCATCAGCCCACAGGCGATACTGACTGGCTTTTTCCGCTTTGATCTGCAGCTCCTGCCGACGCTGCTCCAGTTCATTGGTTATATCGCCCAAGCGCAGCAGATCCTGCCCGGTTTTTTCGATGCGACGGTTGACCTCGTCCCTTTGCTGCCGGTATTTTATTATACCGGCGGCTTCCTCGAGCATCAGGCGGCGCTCCAGGGGCTGAGCATTCAAAACCTGCTCCAGTTCGCCCTGGTTGATTATAGAGTACCCCTTTTTGCCCAAACCGGTACCGGTGAAGAGTTCCCCGACATCCTTCATGCGCACCCGTGTCTTGTTAAGGTAGAACTCACTCTCCCCATTGCGGAAAGCCTTCCGGGACACGGTCACTTCATGGTAGGCTACCGGCAGCATTTCGTCACTGTTATCCAGGGTCATCTCCACCCAGGCCATTCCCTGGCCCTTCTCCTTGTCGGTGCCATTGAAGATAATATCCTCACTCTTATGACCGCGCAGATGGCGTACATTGCCCTCACCCAATACCCAGCGGACAGCATCAACTACGTTGCTTTTTCCACAGCCGTTAGGGCCTACTATGATATTGATCCCCGGTTCCAGTGCAATCTCCGTCTTATCGGCAAAGGACTTGAACCCTTTAATATCAAGACGTTTTAGAAACACGGTTTTCCTCCCAGTTTAATCAACCAGGTTTACATCCCCGGTAGTGATCTCGATCATTTGGCTTCCGGCATCCACTATCAGATGACCGCGCTCATTAATATCAATATTTATACCGCTGACCTTGCGGTTCCCCTGCATCATTCCCACCTGTTGCCCAAGATGAAAACATTTTTCCTTGTATTCGGGGAGTACATCCGTAAAACCCCCCTGCATAAACCGCCGGTAATAATGATCCATACTGTGTAAAACCCCTGCCAGCAGCTCATTATGATCAACCGTGACCCTGGTCTGCTCCAGCAGAGACGTGCAAAAAAGCTGCATTTCCATGGGGAATTCATCTGATCGGATATTGGTGTTTATGCCAACACCGGTGATCAGGTATTCCGGTGCATCCAATTCACCGCTAGTCTCCAGCAGGATGCCGGTAAGCTTCTTTCCTTCCAGATATATATCATTGGGCCACTTAATGACAGCCGGTACTTTAAGATACCGGTCAAGGGCCCGGGCGATCGCCACCGAAAAAACCAGTGA
>JBLMZJ010000008.1:0-12814 GCA_050258735.1 Deltaproteobacteria bacterium
TAAGTTGATCTTGCTTTGATTTGAATGATAAAAAGCATCAAAACGGGTGCTAAAGCCTTGCATCACACTTTTTATTATAGGGTGGTTTTCGCCCAGCCCCAAATTACTTTCAGCAATAACCTGGGATATAACCTCTAATGGTATCATGCTGGAGCTAAAACTATGCTTGATAATGAATCTTGCCGAGAGCCTTTCCAGTTTAGTACAAGTCTCAAGATCATTAATAACTACATCGAATGGTGAAAGTTTGTTATACGTCTTTCTTACACTTTGGCCTTTCATCTTTATTTGGTCGAAATGATGAAGACAGAAGGAATAGAGCGTGTTGCCGGGCAGATTCGAAATAAAGGTGAACTCCTGCTCACTTGCCATCAAAATGTAATCGGTATAATGGCTTCCGTCGGCAAGCTCCTTGTCAACAACTATTGAATTGGCAGATATGACCGATCGCTCATCGCCGGCGGAATCGTCAGAGATACTATAGACATCGAAGTGTTCGTAGTTGAGCAATTGAAAAGCAGCTGCAAAAGTGGCAGCACTATGACTATGGCTGCTGTTGAAACGCATCAACTGAGAAACTGAAACATAACCGGGAGGAGAATGGCGGATCAAGTCCACCAGTTGGTCAGTAAACGAAATGAAAGACAGATCAAATATCAAGAACCGTAACTTTGCATATCCATGATAGGTTTCGAATATTTGCCCCAGAGTAGTTACTTCATTATCTGAGGGATCTAACCCTGTGGGATCTATTGTATCAGTCCTCGGTTTGGTTTGGAAAAGCTGCAGCATGATCTTTCTTGCCTGATAGGCATCCTTCCCGACCTTGCTTACTATCAATGCCTGCTCCAACTGCTCCAATTCCAGTTCGGACAGATCTAGCTCGTCGAAACTTCTGATTTGTTGGTTAAAGGCCTCGATAATACCTATGCCACATTCATCTCCGAGGATCCTCTGGATCGAAGTCCTGCTTTTAACGCCAGCCAATACGGCCAGCCGGGAGACCGATATATTCTTACGTTTGATCAAGTTATATAAGCATTCTCCATAGGGGATGATCTCTTCCGCCAATAGTCTCACATCCTTTTACTATGAGTCTAACACAATAAACTAACACAGAGTTATTGTGTCAGCTGGGTTGAAGAGGAAAAACTAAGTAGTATATTCTAAAAATAGCATTAATATATCGGAAGAGTATAATCATGACAATGGAGGGGTGCCGTTACAATGAAATGCCATCGTCCTGACCATGTCCTCATACCGGGCATGTAAATTAACCCATTGTTACTTATAAGGGGGATTGGAAATGAAAATAAAGAATCAATTGGTATCGCTGCTGATGACTCTGGCCCTTGCCCTGGGCATACTGATGATCCCCCCCGGGCTTCCCGCCGAGGCGGCCACAACCTATTGTATAAATGATGGCCCGGTTACGATTACCAGCAATGGCGACTACATAATAACCGGCACTGGCACGGAAACCACTAACACCATTAAGGTGAATAGTAATCTTGGGAATGTCAATATCACCCTGAATGGGGTAAGAATTATAGCATCCGCGTGTGCCTTTGAAATAGGGTCAGCATCAGCAGTTGATCTATGCTTAATGAGTACGAACTACCTTTCTAGCGGTGGCAGCTATCCTGGATTGGCGGTGGGATTTCGCAGCTCTCTTCAAATAACTGAGGCCAGCACCGGTTCACTGGAGGTAATTGGCGGCAATATGTCAGCTGGAATCGGCGGCGGCTTTTGTATAAACGCTGGCGACATAACCATCAATGGAGGGCGGGTTATTGCCACTGCCACTAACCGCGCCGCTGGCATCGGCGGCGGTTATGGAAGCATATGCGGTGATATAACCATCAATGGAGGAATCGTTACGGGAAATGGCAGCGAAGGTGCCGGGATCGGCAGCGGACCAGGAAGCAGTTATTTCAATAATGTAACCATCAATGGAGGAATCGTTACAGCTAGCTCTAACAACGGCGGTGCCGGAATCGGCAGCGGCTCGACCGGATATTGCAATAATGTAACCATCAATGGTGGTAACGTAACGGCTAACAGTAATGGCATAGGTGCTGGTATTGGCGGCATTTTTAATATCAACGGCGTTTATTACCCCACCCCAATAATGATTGACGGTGGTTCAGTTAAGACAAGTGGTATAAGCTCTACGGTATATAACAGCAGTTCCATTCAGGTATATCCATTAACGGTAACCGGGCTGCCGGCGAACAGCGAAGTATCCTATTCCCTTAAGGGGGCCGAATCCCGTCTTTGTGCCACCGATTCTGAGGGCAAACTCTACCTGTGGGTGCCGGCCACGGAGGTAGGTTCATCAACGGACATCGTTATCATGGTTAGCAATGATCGTTACATTGCTTCTGGCACAGTCTCAGCTGGTAGTTCTAACTCCTTATTAGCATCTTTTAAAACTATGATTTCAACGACCGGTCTGCCAGCTGGCACCATCGGCTTGCCATACACCGCGGTGCTGTCTGTGGACCCCGCCTGTTCCGCCCCCTATGCCTGGAGTGCCAATGGCCTGCCGCCGGGATTCACTTTTAATACTGAGAACAACAACGGGATCATTACTGGGACACCGGCTGATACTGGGGATTATAAAGTAACGGTAACGGTAAAGAACGCATATGACAATACTGATTCGGCAACCTTTACCCTGACCATTGCCCAGACCTCTTCTATAGACCTTGAAAACCTTACCGTCACCGACGGCACCTTAAACCCGGAATTTGACAAAAACCTGGTCACCTACCTTCTCGACGATGCACCCGCTGATATCAGCAATCTGGGCATCACCGCCACAACTTCAGAAGAGGCCGGGGCAGATCCTCCTACCCTGAGAATCAACCAGGAAATAGCCCAGAGTGGTGTGTTACATAACGTAAATCTCAATCAAGGCACCAACCTGCTCCCCATCGAGGTAACCTCCCCGGATGGTCTCAGTCAGAAGTGCTACGTGATCTCGGTCAACGGCAAGGTCAGCAATGCCGCCCTCGATGAACTAACTATCGACGGTCAGGTCCTTGACCCGGTATTTGCTCCTGATAACCTTAACTACTCCCTCAATGTTGATAACAGCATAGACTCTATCAAGCTGAGCGCATCCCCTGACGACTCCAAGGCACTTATGCTCCTTAACGGCGGTCTGCTGCCGGACGGCACGGAAACCACGGTCGAATTGCCGGTAGGCTCCAGCATTCTGCGTCTGATGGTAGTAGCCCAGGATGCCACTGCCAAGACCTATACTGTTAACATCAACCGCCAGGAAGCATACTCGATCGTCAGCGAGGCCCTGCCTGCCGCCCTGTTTGACCAGCCCTATAGCTATACTCTGCAGGCCGCCGGCGGTTCCGGGGCTTACTCCTGGTCTTCAGCCAACCTGCCGGAATGGCTCAGCCTTAGTGAAGCAGGAGTATTGACCGGAACTCCGACTGAGATCGGCAGCTACAGCTTCACCGTAGATTTGAGCTCGGACGGAGTAACCGTCAGCAAGGACTTGACTCTGGTAGTGCGTAACGGAACCGGGAATGGAGCCTACCAGGTGGTTCCCGTTGCTGACGCCTCCTACCAGGCGGGTCTTACCACAGATAATCTCCCCACTATGACGATAAAACCCGGCGTCAGAGGGTTTAAAAACTTCTCGGTGACCATAACTCCGGTCACCGGCCATCCGGGCGATGAGACAGTAGTCTTTGTCCACACCCGGGGCGACAAACCACTGAGTCTGCAGGCCGGAGACGGTGATTTTGACGTTTTGGACCACTCCCGCTGCGGTTTCAATGTAATGCCTGGAGACGTGATTAAGGTTTACCTGGTAGATGCCTTAACCAATGACCCAGCCGTCAGCCCGGTAATACTCTAGAAGCGTTAACAATATTGTTACTTTTAAGGGGGATTGGAAATGAAAATAAAGAATCGGTTGCTATCGCTGCTAATAAGCCTGGCCCTGATCCTGGGCATGGTACTCGTTCCCGACGGGCGTCCGGCTCAGGCGGATGTGGTGACGTATAGAACAGGAGGAGACCCAATTACAATCTCGGATGCTGGTGACTATTTAATATATGACGATAGTCCGATACCCAGTTACAAGGCTCATATTACTGTGAACGGCGGTCTGGGCGCTGTCAATATTGTTCTGAGAGATGTACTTATCAGAGATGCTACAGCCGGCCTTTCTATTGGTACCGGTACAACGGTCAATCTCACTCTGCAAGGCCAAAATATCCTGTACGGTAGCCCAGCACTGCATGTACCTGAAGGCGCCGCCCTCATCATAACCGATATCAGTACCGGTTCGCTGATGGCCTTTTGCGAAGGTCCTACCTCTGGTATCGGCGGCGGCGCTTCACACGAGAGTACCGGTAACGTTACGATCAACGGCGGCTCGGTTACAGCAACCGGCGGTGAATGTTCGGCCGGTATTGGCAATAGTCAGGGCGGCAGCGGCGGTACCGTTAACATCAACGGCGGCATGGTCATGGCAACCGGTGGCTGGAACGGCTCTGGTATCGGCAGCGCTGCTGGTGACAGCGGATGTACGGTGACCATCAACGGCGGTACGGTCACGGCGCAAAGCAGCGTAGGCGGAGCCGGTATCGCAGGCAGTACGGTGACCATCAACGGCGGTACGGTCATGGCGCAAGGCGGCGTAGGCGGGGCCGGTATCGCCGGCGGATCAGCTGGCAGCGGCGGTACGGTGACCATCAACGACGGCATTGTCACGGCAGCCGGTGGCATTCGCGGCTCTGGTATCGGCGGCGGTCAGGGTGGCAACGGCGGTACAGTGACCGTCAACGGCGGATCAGTCAAGGCAATCGGCGGCCCAGACGACTCCGGTATCGGCCGCCCAGACGCCTTCGGTATCGGCGGCGGAGTAGATGCCAGCAATCAGGGCACGGCAACCATTGATGGCGGGTCGGTTAAGGTGAACAGTATGGGGCCCGCGGTATACAACAGCAGCTCCGTTCAAGTATATCCGGTCACCATATCCGGGCTGCCGGCAGACAGCGACGCCTCCTATACCCGGAGCGGGGCCAGTCCCCGTTTCTGTATTACGGATGCGGAAGGCAAGCTCTACCTCTGGCTGCCGGCAACGGAGGCAGGTTCATCAACTGATATCATGATCATGGTCAGCAAAGGGCGTTACATTGCTTCCGGTACGATTTCAGCCACTGAATCAAACTCCCTGTCCGCTCATGAAACCATGATTTCCACCACCGGACTGCCAGCGGGCACCATCGGCGTACCATACACTGCGGATTTGAGCGTGCACCTCCCCGCTTCCGCACCCTATACCTGGAGTGCCGACGGCCTGCCGGCTGGACTCACTATAAGTACTGAAAACAATAACGGAATAATCAGCGGAACACCTGCTGATACCGGAGATTATGAAGTAACGGTGACGGTAAAGGACGCATATGACATTACTGATTCGGCCACCTTTATCCTGACCATTGCCCAGACCGCAGCTATAGACCTGGCAAGCCTTACCGTCAGCGAGGGCACCTTAAACCCGGCATTTGACAAAAATTTGGTCACCTACAATCTCGATAATGCCCCCGCTGATATCAGCAGTCTGGGCATCACCGCCACGACTTCAGAAGAGGCCGGGGCAGATGCTCCTACCCTGAAAATCAACCAGGAAATAGCCCAGAGCGGTATATTACATAACGTAAACCTCAATCAGGGCACCAACCTGATCCCCATTGAGGTAACCTCCCCGGACGATCTCAGCCAAAAGTGTTACGTGATCTCGGTAAACGGCAAGGTCAGCAACGCCGATCTCGATGAACTGGCTATCGACGGTCAAGTCTTTGACCCGGTATTTGCTCCTGATAATCTTAACTACTCACTCAATGTGGATAACAGCATAGACTCCATCATGCTCACCGCATCCCCTGAGGACTCCAAGGCGCTTATGCTCCTCAACGGCGGTCTGCTGCCGGACGGCACTGAAACTACGGTCGAACTGCCGGTAGGCCCCACTACCCTGCAATTGATGGTAGTTGCTCAGGATGCCTCTACTAAAACCTATACTGTTAAAATAAACCGTCAGGAAGTCTTCTCTATTACAAGCAATGACCTGCCTGCGGCCGTGCTAAACCAGCCCTACAGCTATACCCTAGAGGCCGCTGGCGGTTCAGGGACCTACACCTGGTCTTCAGCCGACCTGATGGGCTGGCTAAGCCTGAGCGAGACAGGGGTATTGACCGGAACACCGATTGCGACCGGCAGCTGCAGCTTCACCGTAGATTTGACCTCGGGCGGAGCCACCGTCAGCAAGGACTTAACTCTGGAAATACGGAACGGAACCGGCAACGGGGCCTACCTGGTGGTTCCCGTCGCTGACGCCTCCTACCAAGCCGGTCTTACGACAGATAATCTCCCTACCATGAAAATAAACCCTGGCTTCTCCGGGTTCAGGTACTTTTCGGTTGCCATTACCCCCGTAAGCGGTCATGCCGGCGATGAAACCATGGTTTTCGTACACAAACGCAAAGGCCGGCAGCTGTCTGTCCAGGCCAGCCGCGGTGATTACGATGTACTGACTGCCGCCAACTGCGGTTTCAATGTGTTAGCCGGAGACGTGATCCAGGTATATGTCGTAGACAGTCTTACCAACGATCCAGCGGTAAACCCGGTGATACTTTAGAGAATAGTTATCAGGGGGGATGATTTATGCATTGGTCAAAACCAGGTCTTAAGATATTTCTAGTTTTTTTTCTTTTCTTTGCCATGATGACGGTTGGCCGGGCAGATGCCAACACCTTCGCCCGACCAGGGGATACTGTTAACGTTAATGGAACCGCTGCATCGGGAGACTGGGTTTCCGTGCGCGCTATCGACCAGGATGGCAGCATCCTCTATTTCAATGCGGTGACTGCTGACAGCAGCGGTTGCTACAGCGACAGCTTTGTAGTGCCTGACCAATGCACCGGTACGCTGGAGATGAGCGCTGGGCTGGGTGAGGTGGCAGTTCCTGTGACTGTGGCGGTGACCCCTGCCCCTTCTAACGGTTCCGGAGATTCCGGCGGTACAGGGGGCCCTAGCAGCAGTGGCGGCAGCACGAGTGCCCCAGCCGCGCCTGAGAAAAAAACCCCCACCCCCAAACCATTGATTCCCGAACATGATATGGAATCACCGCTGCCGCCCGATATCGCTACACACTGGGCCAAAAGTAGTATTACAAAACTGATTCAGGCCGGCATTATGGCTGGTTATCCGGACGGGACCTTCCAACCCGACCGGAAGATTTCTCGAGCTGAGTTTGCCGTGATAACAGTCAAAGCCCTGGGGATAAAAACAGCGCCTGGTCCGGTGTACGGTGATTGTAAAGGACATTGGGCTAAAGATTATATCAGCGTCGCCAGCGCCAATGGTGTGATCAGCGGTTACAGTCAGAATACCTTCGGCCCCGACGATACGATAACCCGGGAACAAGCTGCTGTTATCGTAGCCCGAGCCGGCAAGCTGAGTACCAGTGCGCCAATTACCACTTTCTCCGATAGCAGCCGTATATCCCCCTGGGCCAGCGCCAGTTTATCCGCAGCTATCCAGGACGGTTTCTTCAAAGGTTACAGTGATGGCAGCCTTCAGCCCCAGAGAAGCCTGACCCGAGCTGAAGCAGCCGTTCTTATAGTCAAATTAATGAATAAAGGGCATTAAGCTTCTGCAATATTTAAAGCCCCTGCCAGAGGATGAACCTGACCTGGTTTATCCTCTGCAGGGGCTTTCATTCTCGGTTTTAAAAAGCATTGGATTGCCGCGTCGCTTCGCTCCTCGCAATGACACAATATAGCTTGGTTGTCATTGCGAGCGCAGCGTGGCAATCTTCATCTGTCATTGTAAGCGCAGCGCGGCGATCTATTTGCCTTCCCAGTATGCCTCCGCTTCCTTCTCCATTACCTCCAGGCGAGTGTAGTAATCAGGAAACTCATTCAGGTGAGCCAGGGCGATCTTGCCGGTAGTCAGCGCATCGTCATTGGTCACATTGGTATGCGGGTCGCGGGTGCCGTGCTCCAGTTCTACATCCATACCCATGCGGTACTGCTCCACATCGAATTTACTCCAGTCCAACCCGAGTTTTTCACCGATGGTTTTGGCTTCATCTGCGGTAAAATGCTTTTTTGCCGTCACAATAGGCATCTCCTTCCATGTTTTATTCCTTCATATTAGGATGAATTTTATCACATTCACTACCGATTGCCAATATAAGGCCTTTATAGAAACTAACCCACCCTGTTAACCCTATTTTTGTATCTGCCCTGTTAAGTTACACTGTGGCCTGGAAGAACCTTGATTCCATTTCCACGGTAACAGCATCTTCGCTCATCAATCTGCGGGAGATGCCATAGATCTTGTTCAGCTCATAGCTGAAGAAGTAGCGGCAGGTAAAGATCTTGCCCTGATAAAAGTCCCCGTCGCTCTCCAGCATACCGCCCTGGTTAATAGCCTTCCGGGCTACGATAGCCTGAATCAGCCACTGCCAGGCGATAGTGACCAGAGAGAACATCTCCAGGTAGAGTACCGCATCGGCCAGGAATCCATCGATCTTCCCGGCTGCCGCCATGCCCTTCAGATGTCTGGTCACAGTATCCAGTTCCTTTATTGCATCTGACAGTTGATCGGCCATAGGGCCAAGATCGTTAAAACTGCGGCTCTCCTGAATGGATTTTTCCACCTCTGCAAAGAAGAGTTCCACTGCCCTGCCGTTTTTCATCAAAACCTTCTTGCCCAGCAGGTCCTGCCCCTGGACACAGGTAGTCCCCTCATGGATAGGATCGATGCGGATATCCCTGAAGTACTGTTCGACCGGGAAGTCCTGGCAGAAACCGTAACCGCCCAGACACTGGATAGCCGCACTGGTGGAAATGATGCCGGCCTCCGACGGATAGGTCTTGATAACAGGCACCAGCAGTTCGATAAGAAGCTTGTACTTTTCCTTCTCTTCATCAGTCGCAGCGACCTTGATCATATCCAGGTATCTGGCTCCCTGCAGGCATATTGCCAGCCCGCCCTCGCTGATCGCCTTCTGCATCAGCAGCATGCGTTTCACGTCCGCGTGTTCGATAATAGGGATCATCGGAGAATTAGGGTCTTTCTCCGAGGGCTTCCTGCCCTGTTTGCGCTGGCTGGCATACTCCAGGGCAGCATAATAAGCGGCCGTAGCCTTGCCGCAAGCGCCGATCCCTACATTGATGCGCTCTTCGTTCATCATGTGGAACATATAGGCGAGGCCCATATTCGGCTTTCCGACCAGCCATCCGCGGCAGTCATTGTTCTCGCCCATGGTGAGCTGACCGATGGGGCTGCCCTTATAGCCCATCTTATGTTCGATCCCGTCGCAGGAGATATCATTATAGACCAGGTCCCCACTGTCTTCCAGACGGTATTTGGGAACTACGAACAACGATATCCCCTTGGCGCCTTTAGGTGCACCCTTGATACGGGCCAGCATCATGTGCACGGTGTTCTCAACAGCGTCGGTGTCTGCTTCCGAAATAAATATCTTCTTGCCCTTTATCAGATAATAGCCCTGGTCGGTCTCCTCTGCGCTGGTGGTCAGGTCGCCGAGGGAACTTCCTACATCAGGCTCGGTCAGGGCCATGGTCCCCTGCCACTCAGCACTACAGAGCTTGGTTAGATACTTTTCTTTGATATCTTCAGAAGCGAAGAGATTCATGATGCCTCCGGCACCGGCCGACAGCATATGATAGACACTTAAGGAGTAATTGGCAGCGGCAAAGATAAAGCTGTATACGAACTTGATCATATTGGGCAGCTGCTGACCGCCGGCCTCATGATCCCAGTCGGCGTTTATCCAGCCGCCCTGCCCGATCTCATCCAGGAAAGTCCTGACCATAGGATGGACTTTGGCCTGGTTATCTTCATACCGGGGCGGTTTCCTATCCATCTCCTGAAAGACCGGGTAGCACAGATCGGTCCCCATCTTCCAGGCTGTATCTATGATCATATTGAAGGTTTCCAGACTATGATCGTTATAGTATTCATATTGAGTCAGTGATCCAACATCGAAAACCTCTTCCAGGAGGAAACTGATATCTCTACGATTAGCGAAACGGTCTGCCAAGTTGACACTTCCTTTCAAAAATCTTTCTTAGCCTTTTGCTGTACATATCCGAGCCCCCAGGCATTCAGCCGGTTTGCCGGAGAATAAAGCAGCACCACTTCCCTTCATCTGAGCGTGCGATCTTTTCGTCTCAAAAGCAGTACAATTACGAACTATTATTTCTGCCCCTTATTATATCATTCAATACTTTCTTTGTACGTAAAATATGTTGGTGACATAAAAAATAGGAGCCGGGTCATTCGCTAAAATGGCCGGCCCCTTATTTTGCTTGTCCTGTAACACGAGACGTCACAGGACCGTTTGACCATAGCTTAAAGAATAAATGTAAAAAGCTCTCAGCAAGCCGGTCACATACCTTTATACAAGGGACCATGCCTATTGACGATAGTCCAAAGAAGACATAGAGTAGGCCGATCTTGTCCCCCCTATGTAAACTAATTTTTAGGCTCCTAAACTATTGTAATTATAGTCCATGAGATACATATTATGGCGATTGCCCGTGTTATTTCTCGGAAGATCATGTCGATTAGTCCTATTGGATGAACAGATATCCACAGGACCAGGGTATTTATCCACAGGTGCTCATTAGACTATTTTCTCTGGTCATTTTACCCCCAAAATCCCTTTCTTCTTGCAAGGTTTATGCCTATATCTAGGCATACGGGACTATTGGCCGGATAAACGTGAAAAACCCGTTACTGCCTGAAACTGCCTTCCGGCCCAACGGGTTTTCCACAGGGCGAGTGAGCTGCAGAACCAGTTAGTGGCGTTTTTTGGCCAGCCGTTCCTTCTTTTCATTTTTATCTGTAATGACCCTTACCTCGCTCACCTTGACCACGTCGTTTTCAGTGCTGCTTTCTTCCTCCTCGGCGGCCGGCTCATCCTCACCGTCATCCTCACCGTCATCCTCTTCCTCGGCATCTTCCGCAGGGGGTGACGCTTCATCATCCACCGGGTCTTCAGTTTCTTCAGCTTCCTCTTCCACTGCCTTTTCAGCCGGTTCATCCGCTGCCACGGTTGCTTCTTCTTCCGCTGCTGCATCAGCCTGAGGTGCTTCCGTGACTTCTGGCGTCTGGGCTGAAGCCGGGATCATCAACTCTTCGGCCTTCTCCGCATTCACTACCGAAGCCGAACCGCTGCCGCCCTTCGTCTTCTTCAGCGTACTGCCGCAAAAACTGCAGACCTTGTCTTCCGAAAGTGGTGTAACCGATCTGTTCCACTGCTGACAAGACTGACAATACAGCCAATGTGCCATAATAAAGTCTCCTTTCCTGATCACGCTCAACAACCATGAAGGTTCCTAACATTTTATGGCACTAATATTAGAAATGTGACTGTTTATATTTGGAAGGCAAACACTTTGGAAAGGGTAACTGCTCGCTGATTTGGAGTATCAAGCGGTCACCTCGACATATAATTTTCAGTAAATTAGCTGCCCTGGTCTGAAGTATCCTGAGCGATTCTGCTATAAACGAGGACTAGTAACATTTCTACTTTATTTTTCGGGCGTGTATAGCACCCCTACCCGGGACCTCCCATAGACTATAGTCCCAAATTTATTTTTTATTATACAAATTTGTGACCTTTGTCCGATGTTTTTTGTGCCTTTCTGGATTATACTTTTTATATCCACCTTAAATTGATAAACATTATCGAATGTCTTTCTATTTGGGTTTGGAGCGTTTTGAGGGCTGCATTTAAGATTTCAACAGTTATTTAAGGAGGGATTCGGTGAGAAGGGTAGCTATTGAGGACCTGGAATGCGGCATGATCGTGGGGCGCACCGTTTCCGGCGCCGACGGGAGGGCCTTGTTGACCCAGAATATCCAGTTATCAGAAAAGTATATAGAGAAGTTGAGGCATCTCGGTATAGCGTCTATTTACATAAAGGACAGCTTTATGGACATCGACATACCGGAAGTGGTCTCCGGCAAGGTAATGAACAAGGTTGCCAAAAATCTTAAGACCTCGCTCACCAATCTTTCCTCTCATAAAGCCATTGACGTCGATATCTTGAAAAAAGGTGTATCACTGCTCATAGAAGATATCGTGAGCAATCGCAACCTCCTTATTAATCTGGAAGATATCCACAGCTATGATGATTACCTGTTTTTTCACTCGGTAAATGTTGCCATACTGTCGATCATGACCGGTCTATCACTGGGCTACCATGAAAGTGATACGGTCGATCTGGGATTGGGGGCCCTGCTGCATGATATAGGCATGATCATGATCGACCCGGCAATAGTCAATAATTTGAACAAACTGACCCCGGCGCAGATGGCGGAGATAAAGAACCATCCGGAGATAGGGTTCAACATGTTGCGGAACAACCGGGAAGTATCAGCTACCGCATCACACGTCGCCTACCAACATCATGAACGATTCGACGGAAGCGGTTATCCCCGCAAGCTAATGGGCAAGCAAATACTGGAATATGCCAGGATAACTGCCGTGGCCGATACCTATGATGCGATAATAACTGATCACCCTTACCGCAAAGGTTATTCCTCCGCAGAGGCTATCATCTGCATCAAGAAATTGAGCGGCACTCATTTCGATCCCGAGATCGTTGAGGCCTTCCTATCAAATATTGCATTCTATCCTGTTGGCAGCATGGTAATGCTGAATACCGGACATATTGCACTGGTAATTACAGTTAACCGTTTTAACCAGGATCAACCTGTCATCCAGGTGGTG
>JBLMZJ010000009.1:0-8345 GCA_050258735.1 Deltaproteobacteria bacterium
ACAACATCGAGATGTACATCGAGTTGATCACCCCGATCGCAGCCGAACAGGGACTGAGATTCGCTATCCGCGAGGGCGGCAGGACCGTTGGTTCCGGTGCTGTTATCGAAGTTAAGGAATAGTCCTGAACTTCACCATTGAATTATGAATTTTGGATTCCGGTGAGGAAAAGCTTTGCTTTTCCTCACGGATCTCAAAATATATCGGGAGACGATCCCGAGCATGATCTGACGACGCAATAAGAATTCATAATTGCTTAACACGCTTGGTGGCGTGATTAGGCAGAGGAGGTTTTAACGGGAGTGAGCACCCAGCAAAAAGTAAGAATTAGACTTAAAGCATTTGACCACAAACTTTTGGATAAGTCTTCCCAGACCATCGTGGAGACTGCCCGGAAGAATGGTTCGACTGTTTCCGGCCCGATCCCGCTGCCGACTGAGAAGAGCATCTACACAATATTGCGCTCTCCCCATGTCAACAAGGATTCGCGTGAGCAGTTTGAGATGCGGACCCACAAGCGTTTGATCGACATACTGGATCCAAACCCCAAGGTAATTGATGCTCTGATGCACCTGGATCTGCCTTCAGGAGTGGACATAGAGATCAAGTTATAAAACGGTGAGGACCGGTGCAGAGAGACCAGTGGCAAAAGGGTCTCAATGCGTAAAATTCCGGATTATGAGAAGTGATGTTGGATTACCACTTCCAACCGATCACAAGAAGATTTCCCGTTTAGGAGGTATTAACAGGTGGCAAGAGAACTTAAAAAGGTTATCCTGGGCATCAAAGTAGGGATGACCCAGATTTTTGATGAAAATGGTACGGCGATTCCGGTAAGCGTGGTTGAAGCGGGACCTTGTACTGTTCTGCAGAAGAAGACCGCAGACAATGACGGTTATGATGCCGTACAGGTAGGTTTTTACAACCTGAAAGAAAGAAAGGCCAACAAGCCTACCAAGGGCCATTTTAAAAAGGCAAATGTCAAACCATTGCGTTATATCAGAGAGTTTCGGGTAAGCAGCGTAGATAGCTATGAGATCGGTCAGGATATAACAGCCGATGTTTTTGCTGCCGGAGACATGATAGATGTAGTGGGCACCTCCAAAGGTAAAGGCTTTGCCGGCGGTGTCAAGAGACACAACTTTGCACGCGGTTCCATGGGGCATGGCTCTAAATACCATCGCCGTCCTGGTTCGCTGGGGGCCAAGGGTCCGGCCCGTGTTTTTAAAGGCAGGAAACTTCCTGGCAGACTGGGAGGAGAGAGGGTAACCGTACAGGGCTTGAAGGTAGTAAAAGTCTATCCGGAAAGAAATCTTCTCCTCATCAGAGGTTCCATACCCGGCCCCAGACGTGGTCTGGTGATTATCAAGAATTCAGTGAAGGCGTAATACATCGATACGCGTACGTGAGGAGGTTACTTAAGTGCCCAAGGTTGCTTTGTATGATATGAGCGGGGCTCAGATCGGGGAACTTGATCTCTCCGAAAATGTATTCGGCATTGAGCCCAATGAAGCAGTACTTCATCAATTTGTAAAAATGCAGCTCGCAAATAAGAGAGTTGGCACATCTTCCACTAAGAGCAAGGCCGAAGTCAGTGGCAGCGGGAAAAAGCCCTGGCGACAAAAGGGAACCGGACGCGCCCGGGTCGGCCAAAAACGGAACCCAGTTTGGAAGGGCGGCGGTATCGCTTTTGGACCCAAGCCCCGCGATTATTCCTTTAAGATGCCGCGAAAGATCAGGAGACTAGCCATGAGATCAGCCTTGTCCAGCAAGGTCCTGGACAAAAACATCATTGTGGTAGACCAGCTGAGCTTTGAAGAGCCCAAGACCAAGCAGATGGTGCAGGCCCTGGAAGCTTTAAAGGCAGGAAAAAAGACTCTGGTGGTCACCACCGGCGAGCAGCAGAATGTAATGAAGTCTGCCCGCAACATCCCCGGCGTCAAGCCGCTCGGTGTAGACTTCATCAATGTATACGATCTCCTGAAGTATGAGACCCTGCTGATCACGAAAGATGCCGTGGCCAGAGTGGAGGAGGTATTCAACTAATGAGAGACTACAGGGATATTATTATCAAGCCGGTAGTCACGGAGAAATCCATGAACCTGCTTGTGGATAACAAATATACCTTTATTGTTGACCGCAGGGCCAACAAGACCGAGATCAAGAACGCCATTGAGAACATATTCCATGTGAAGGTCGACTCGGTCCACACAATGAACGTTAAAGGCAAGCCCAAACGCATGGGCAGGTTTGAAGGTATCACCCCCACTCGCAAGAAAGCGATAGTCACCCTCAAGCCCGGCCAGAAGATACGCCTGTTTGAAGGCATGTAAGCCGCTGAAGGAGGGAATTTTTAATGGCTATAAAAAAGTTTAAACCAACTACACCCAGCAGACGAGAAATGACGGTTATGAGCTATGCCGATCTGACCAAGAAAGAGCCGGAAAAGAGCCTCACCGCGCCTCTGAAGAGCACTGGCGGCAGAAATGCCAAGGGACGCCTGACCGTAAGGCATAAGGGTGGCGGACATAAGCGGCTTTATCGTATCGTTGATTTCAAGCGCATTCATGACAATGTGCCGGCCAAGGTAGCAGCGATCGAATATGATCCTAACCGCAGCGCCAACATCGCATTACTTCATTATGCCGATGGCCGTAAAGCTTATATAATCGCTCCCCATAACCTGAAGGTAGGGGATAAAGTGGTTTCCGGACCGGACGCCGACATCAAGGTGGGCAATACCCTCCCCCTAAAGGAAATTCCAGTCGGCACCATGATCCACAATGTGGAACTAAGACCCGGAAAAGGCGGCCAGCTGGCCCGCTCCGCCGGTACCGTGGCCCAACTAATGGCAAAGGAAGGCGCTTATGCCCACGTCAGACTGCCCTCCGGCGAGGTCAGACTAGTCCATGTCAACTGCCGGGCTACCATTGGTCAGGTAAGCAACTTGGATTATGATAATGTAGTCCTGGGCAAGGCCGGACGTTCCCGCTGGCTGGGTGTCAGACCTACAGTCAGAGGTTCGGTCATGAACCCGGTGGACCATCCCCATGGCGGCGGCGAAGGCCGCGCACCGATAGGCCGCAAATACCCCGTATCACCCTGGGGCAAGATCGCTATCGGTGGCAAGACGCGCAAGAAGAAACCATCTGACAAAATGATCGTCAGGAAGCGCAAATAAAGGAGGTTTGCAGTATGGCCAGGTCACTTAAAAAAGGACCTTATTGTGAGGAAAAGCTACTGCATAAGGTTGAGGATATGAACCAGGGCGGCCCGAAGAAGGTAATCAAAACCTGGTCGCGGCGTTCCACCATCATGCCGCAGATGATCGGGCACACTCTGGCCGTACATGACGGACGCAGACATGTTCCGGTATACGTCACCGAGGATATGATAGGCATGAAACTGGGCGAGTTCGCTCCCACCAGGACCTATCGCGGACATGGCAAGACCGAGAAACGCAAGAGGTAGAGAGGGGGCATTTGATGATGGAATCCAAAGCAATCGGACGTTATTTAAGGGTTTCTCCCTTCAAGGCCCGGCAAGTAGCTGATTTGGTTAGGGGCAAGGGTGTGGCTGAAGCCAAAGGTATCTTGAGATACGCTAACAAGAAATCAGCCCCGCTGATCGGCAAGGTTTTAGATTCCGCCGTAGCCAATGCGGAACACAATTATGACATGGATTCTGATGCGCTGTATGTATCAGCGATATACATCGACGAAGGCCCCACCATCAAGCGGATGCACCCCCGGGCCTATGGAAGAGCAGATGTCAGGCGTCACAGAACCAGTCATATTACCGTGGTCGTACGGGAAAGGGAGGTTAAATAGTGGGTCAAAAGGTTCATCCCAAAGGATTCAGGATAGGTATTATAAGGGACTGGGATTCCAACTGGTATGCCGACCGGGACTATACCGAACTCCTGCATGAAGATTACCGTATCAGAACCTATATCAAGGAACACTTTTATGCAGCTGGGATATCTCGGGTAGAGATCGGAAGAACCGGCAACCGGATCCGGATAACCATACACACCGCCCGCCCCGGAATCGTCATCGGCCGCGGTGGTTTAGAAGTCGAGAAGCTCAAAGCTGCCCTTACTGAAATGACGGGCAAGAATATAAATATCAATATCCAGGAGATCAAAAAGCCGGAGTTGGATGCCCAGATCGTGGCCGAAGGCGTTGCCCAGCAGTTGGAGAAGAGAGTATCCTTCCGCCGAGCCATGAAACAGACTGTGAGCCGCACCATGCGTTCCGGCGGCATCGGCATCAAGATCGCTATCTCAGGCCGTCTGGGCGGAGCGGAGATAGCCCGCAGCGAATGGTATGCTGAAGGCAAGGTGCCGCTGCACACCCTTAGAGCAGATGTGGATTATGGCTTTGCCGAAGCCAACACCACTTATGGCAAGATCGGCATTAAGGTCTGGATCAACCGGGGAGAGATTCTGCCGGAAGCCAAGCAAAGACCGAAACAGAAAGCAGTGGAGGAGGCAGAGTAAACAATGCTTACCCCAAAGAGAGTTAAATATAGAAAACAACATAGACCAGGTTTAACTGGCAAAGCCAACAAGGGAAATACCATAACCTATGGCGATTTTGGCCTGCAGGCTCTGGAGCCGGCCTGGATCACCAACCGACAGATAGAGGCCGCCCGTATCGCCATCAATCGCTACATCAAGAGAGGCGGAAAGTTGTGGATCAAGATATTCCCTGACCGGCCGCTGACTGTAAAGCCCGCCGAGACCCGTATGGGTAAAGGTAAAGGCTCTCCGGAGTACTGGGTAGCCGTAGTAAAACCCGGCCGGATCATGTTCGAGCTCTCAGGTGTTGATGAAGAAACGGCTCGGGAAGCCATGCGCCTGGCCGCCAACAAACTGCCGATCAAGTGCAAGTTTGTGAAAAGAGAAGAAATGGGTGGTGAACTCGGTGAAAGCTAAGAAGATGAGGGATATGACCGACGAAGAGCTGGTCAAGAAGGTTTCTGATTATAAAGAAGAATTATTTAATCTTCGTTTTCAGATGGCTACCGGGCAACTCGATAACCCTATGAGAATCAGAGATGTCAAGAAGAATATCGCCCGGTGCAAAACGGTTCAACGGCAAAGAGAGATCGCTCGGGAGAATGATCTATAGTAAATGAAATCAATGCGGTTGAAATAGTGAAAAATTTTATCCAAGGAGGTCTTAGCGTGGCTGAGAACCGCGGAAATCGTAAAGTCAGGATAGGAACAGTTACCAGCGACAAGATGGACAAGACCATAACTGTTAGTGTAGAAACGGTGGGACAACATCCTCTCTACAAAAAGACCATAAAGACCAGCAAGAAATATAAGGCCCATGATGAGGCCAATGACGCCAGGACCGGCGATGTGGTCAAGATCATGGAGACTCGTCCCTTAAGCAAGGATAAGAGATGGCGGCTGATCGAAGTAGTACGCCGGGCCAAGACGCTGGGTTAGTAAAAGGGATTTTGAAATAGGAATAATAAGCCGCCAGAGCATCGGGGCTTATTATGAAGGGAGGTTGTAAGCGTGATACAACAGGAGACCAGGCTTCGGGTAGGTGACAATACTGGAGCGAAAGAGGTTTTATGTATAAAAGTTCTGGGCGGTTCCACCAGGAGATATGCCAGTGTTGGCGATATAATCATCGCTGCGGTTAAAGAAGCCGCTCCCGGCGGGGTAGTCAAGAAGGGCGATGTGGTCAAGGCGGTCGTAGTCAGGACTGTTAAGGAGATCAGACGCCCGGACGGATCTTATATAGCCTTTTCCGAGAATGCTGCGGTTATTATAGACGACAACGGGAATCCCAAGGGAACCCGTATATTTGGACCTGTAGCCAGGGAACTCAGGGAGAAGAATTTCATGAAGATCGTATCCCTGGCTCCCGAGGTGCTTTAGTCGATGGAGGTGTAAGTTAATGCATATCAAGAAAGGGGATACCGTTCTGGTTACTACCGGTAAGGACGCCGGCAAAAAAGGCAAGGTCCTTAGGGTAATCCCTCTTAAGAACCGGGTAGTGGTCGAAGGTGTCAACCGGGTCAAGAAACATCAGAGACCCAGCCGGGCCATTCCACAGGGTGGAATACTGAAGATCGAAAGCCCGCTCAACGCTTCCAATGTGATGCTGGTCTGCAACAAATGCAACAAACCGACCAGGCTCGCAAGGACCTTCCTTGATAATGGGGAAAAGGTCAGAGTGTGTAAAAAGTGCGGCGAAATTATGGACTAAAACTCCAGGAAAGGAGGCCAGTTATATAAATGTCCAGGCTGTATGATTTATATAAAGACGAAATCACACCAAAGCTGATGGAGAAGTTTCAATACAAGAACGTTATGCAAGTTCCCAAGATCGAACGGGTGGTTGTAAACATAGGGGTCGGCGAGGCCATTCAGAACCCCAAGGCCCTGGATGGAGCGGTCAACGATCTCACCATCATCACCGGTCAGAAGCCGGTCATTACCCGGGCCAAGAAGTCTATTGCAGGCTTCAAACTGCGTGAGGGCATGCCCATTGGCTGTAAAGTTACCCTCAGAGGCAAGATGATGTATGAATTCCTCGATCGCCTGATCAACCTGTCACTGCCCCGCGTGCGCGACTTTAGAGGTATTTCGCCTCAGGCCTTTGACGGCCGCGGCAATTTCGCGCTGGGTATCAAGGAACAGACCATATTCCCTGAGATCGAATATGACAAGATCGATAAGATCAGAGGCATGGAAGTTGTTATTGTTACGACAGCCAAAACCGATGAAGAAGGCAGAGAGCTGTTACGTGGAATGGGAATGCCATTCAGATAGGGGGTATAGGTAGCATGGCAAATAAGGCTATGATCGCGAAGCAAAAGCGAGGGCAGAAATTCGAAGTCAGAACGTATAACCGCTGCAAGATATGCGGAAGGCCCCGTGCCTATATGCGTAAATTTGGGATCTGCCGTGTATGCTTCCGGGAAATGGCTCACCGGGGAGAACTGCCCGGCGTCACGAAGTCCAGTTGGTAGATATGATTGACAGATGAACACAGATTGAACAGCGTTTGATGACCAGGAAAACCCCGCATAGTACTAAGTGCGGAAGGACCTGCTAATGAAACGGCAGATTATTCCTCGTTATCGTAGAAAAGGGATTCTGCGTTAATCTGCGCCCGGAGGGTCTGCGTCATCTGCGTCCATTTTGAATTAGCAAGGAGGTATTACTATGGCCATGACTGATCCCGTGGCTGATTTCTTGACTCGCATCAGAAACGGCAATATGGTCATGCATGAGAGCGTTGAAGTGCCCAGTTCCAAACTGAAGCTGGGACTTGCCGCGATTATGAAGGATGAGGGATACATTAAGGATTATGAATATATTGAAGATGGCAAGCAGGGAGTCATCAGGATCTATCTGAAATACGGCCCCAACAAACGCAAAGTCATCACTGGCATCAAACGTATCAGCAAGCCCGGTCTGCGGGTTTATGTAAAGCGGGACGAAGTGCCCAAGGTATTAGGTGGTCTGGGTACCGCCGTGATTTCCACCTCCCAGGGTTTGATGACCGATAAAAAGGCTCGCAAACAAGGTTTGGGCGGAGAAGTAATATGCTATATATGGTAGCTGAAGGAGGGTTATTCAGTGTCACGAATTGGTAGAAAACCTATCAGTCTACCGCCAGGGGTTGAAGTTACGGTAGTTGACAATACGGTAACCGTCAAGGGACCGAAGGGCGTACTGACCCAGACCATTCCGTCGAGGATCACCCTGGTAAAGGAAGACGACCAGCTTCTGGTGCAAAGGCCCAGTGATCAAAAGCAGGACCGGGCCTTCCACGGCCTCTCCCGGGCTTTGATCGCTAATATGGTTGAAGGTGTGACCAAGGGATTTGAGAAGAAGTTGGAGATGGTCGGTGTTGGATACCGCGCCTCTATGAACGGCAACAAACTGGTTCTGGCCATTGGCTTTTCTCATCCGGTAGAGATCGATCCGCCCGCGGGGATCTCCTTTGAGGTACCGGCGGTAACCAAGATCACTATTAAGGGTATCGATAAACAACTGGTAGGCAACACGGCCGCTCATATCCGGGCCATCAGAGAACCTGAGCCTTACAAGGGCAAGGGTATCAAATACGAAAACGAAGTCATCCGGCGCAAGGCTGGCAAGACCGGCAGGTAGAGCGGAAGGAAGTGAATGGCGTTGATTAAGAAGGTAAGCAAAAAGGCATTGAGGCAGGAAAAGCACAAGCGGATCCGGCGCAAACTATCCGGAACCCCTGATGTACCCCGCTTATGTGTTTTCAAGAGCCTGAATCACATATATGCTCAGGTCATCGACGATGTCAACGGAGTGACCCTGGTAGCCACCTCGACCC
>JBLMZJ010000010.1:0-20535 GCA_050258735.1 Deltaproteobacteria bacterium
CGGCACTGGCATCCTGCTTCAAGAAGCTGTCACTGTTTTCAATGATACACGGTTCATACTGGCTGACCCGTCTACGGCCATGCTGGCTCGAGCCAATATAAAGCTGGGGGAGCATCCTCGCGTCACCGTGGCCGAACCAGCCGGCAGCGGAGAACTCCAATATCCTTCAGGCTCTTTGGCCGTCATCACCGCTATACAATCTCATCATTATATGACGCCTGAAAACAGGAAATTGGCTACGGCTAATTGTTTTCGTATGCTGGTCCCCGGCGGCATTTATGTCACCTTCGAAAATATCCGGCCTTTTACCCCCGCGGGCATTGAAATCGGACTGCGCCGGTGGGCAGATTTTCAGGCAGGCTGCGGCAAACCCCTTGATGAAGCCAGTAAACATGTAGCTCGCTTTGATAAAGAATTCTATCCTATAACTATTGAGGAACACCTTGATCTGCTGCGCTCAGCCGGTTTCTCCACCGTTGAGATCCTCTGGTCTTCCTATATGCAGGCTGGATTTTATGCTATCAAATAGAGGGACACTATCGGGGCGTCCCTTTATTTTCTCATCTTCTCCAACCTCTCCCTGATGCCTGGAATACTGTTGAATACGAAGTCGAGCTTGCTGCAAAAGGCTTCACAATCCCCGCAATGGGCATAGGCTCTGTCTGAACTGCAGGCCCTGATCTCACATACCTGGCAATGCCCGAAAACGGTATCGGATTTGCATCCCCGGCAATTGATATCGGCCGCTTTAAGATCTGCATTATAGTTCTTACTCCATAATTTTGCCGTCTTTTCCCGTAGGGCATCATCATTAGCTGCAGTTGCCTGGTAGGCCGGGCAGTCATTACAATAGATACCGCAATAAGCCATCAAGTCCATGGTTCTTCCTCCCCAATTTCTAATTGTCTGCATTATACTTCCATTTTCCTGCAATGGCAATTATATGGATGCCAGGAACCTGGCTATTATTACCTTTGACCCTTAATTAATGCAGCCTATAAAATTGAATGTAACTCAGGATCATGTTGATCATCGTGGTAATTGCAGGTTGTTTTTACAGGACAAGAATTGAGGTAAGTTATGCAGTACAAGCTCCTGCGAAAGGCTTTCATCTTGTTGTCACTTGTCGCTCTGGCCCTGGCAGCTGTTTTCTACTATGTCCATAACATCTCCCCTCCCCACTCCCCCCCGGCTATTCAAATTACTCAACAAAAGTCAGCAAACCCGCCTAAAAAAGAGGTTTCGCCCAAGATCGCCCAAACTAACACCGCCAAAAAGGCAGTCGAAGAAACGCAAGTGCACCCGCTTGACCGCGGCCAACCTGAACAGGCTGTAAGCCAAATAGCAATGGCTGAATCAGCAGAACCCAAAATAACTCAGCCGGCCGTCAGGACAGAGGTTTCCCGAAAGGCCCCCAATACATACTATGACCCGGGTTATCCCGGTCTGAGCAAGGATATGGGAATTTACGGCCAATTTAATTACCGCGACACCAGCGGCGGAAGGATCGAAATAGATCCGCAATGGGTGGCTGCAAACATCGTAACGATCGTATTACCCGGTTTAAACCGTGCAGTTGAGGTAAACCGGGAGGCTGCTGATAAATTTCTGATCGCCTTCAATTACATTAAAAACGGCACGGCTGTGGTCAACGGCCGGGAAGTCTCATTGCTCAGCCTTATCAAAACCATGGATGGGACCTTTGTCAGCCGTCATGTAAACTGGAACCCGACCCGCGGGTTAAGCAACCATTCCTGGGGAATCGCTATCGATATCAATGCCGCGGATCACTTTTGCCATATCGATCCGGCTAGTCAACCGGATGATCCCAACCTGATCCTCTGGGAAAAGGCTTTCAAGCCGGCTGGCTTCAGCTGGGGCAACAGCTATAGCGATTCTATGCATTTTGAATTGCTCAATTAGAAAATTTATTGGCTTCAAGAGCGATAAATCACTAATTTGCTAACTGTCATGTTCAGGCCAGGGGTGAATATACTTTGTCAGAACACAAATCGGTAAAAGGACAGTAAGTAAATGGTGATCAATCTAAGCCGGTACCGGGGGATCCTTATATGCATTGTGATATTGTTTGGCCTGGGCTGCATGGTAGCGGTCAGATCTGCCTGTCATAAACGACCTGATCAAATACCGTCTCTTCCCAACGTAAACACAACGGATCATGGTCTGTACATCAAGTGGTCGGAGGTCAACGGTCTTTTTCCCCGCTATGCCAAGGCAACCATTACCGATTTTGAGAGCGGTAAAAGCTTCAAGGTGCAGCGCCGGGGCGGCAGCAGTCATGCCGATGTACAGCCGCTGACCGCTGGAGATACTGCAGTGATGAAGGAGATCTACCACGGAAACTGGAGCTGGAAGCGGCGTTCCGTCATCGTGACCCTGGAAAGGGGAAGCCGGATAGCCGCTTCCATGGCTGGCATGCCGCACGGCCAAGGAGCTATTCGCGGCAACCGTTTCAACGGTCACTTCTGCCTGCATTTCCGGGACAGTAAGACCCATGGCAGCGGCAAAGTCGACCCCGCGCATCAGATGATGATCTGGAAATCGGCCGGGATCGAGGAGACTCAACTTATGACCATGCCGTCCGGGACATTAGTTGAAACCTTTTTTACCGCAGTGGACCAGGGAGATAAGGATATGGCCTGCCGCCTGGTGTCGAAAGCCGCCATGCCCTTTTTGGCTGAGGACATGGACTCAATCAAGTCCGTATCCATCAGCAGTATCAAAGAGTACTCTTTCCAGGATTACAAGGTCGATCTGCGTGTGCAATATGAGGAAGGACGATACCCGGTCTCCCGCCAGGGAAATGTACTGCTGCTTCCTACCGCAGGAGGATGGTTTATCGATTACTCTTCCGTGAGGCCCTGGCTGGTTCCTCCGGGAACTTAGAGGATGTTCTCCAGGTTGATTTTTTCCTTGCGTGGAATGTGCCTGACCATCAGTTTCAATTCTGATAATTGTCCCTGGGCCAGCGCAAGGTCTTGATTCCTTACATATTCAGTAGTACGGGCCATACTGAACTCTATATTGTCTATCTCCTGGTGATCCAGAATAACCGGCCACCAACGGGCATCCTTCTCCCATAATCTCTGCATCTGGTCACTCCCGCTGCGGGCTGCTGACCAATCGCCCTGCCCAATATTATCACTTACTTGTTCCACCTGGCTCGATAACCGGTCGGTAGACTCCTGCAATGAGTTATTGATCCAAAATCCGCCGCCGATCAGCACTAACAGGATCACCCCTAAACAGCTCAACAATCTCACCTGGCAGCCTCCTTCTAAGATTGCTTCAATTGATAGAACAGTTCTCCCTGGGGATTGACACTGGCAAAGAACACGTCTGAGAATTTTTGCACGCCGTATTTTCCCAATTCTGCCTTTAGCCAGTCCATACTCAGAAAGACCTTCTTCAAGTTCTCATGGATGACATGCCCGTCAACCACCAGCGTGGTGGATAAACCTTCATAGCCGGTGGCGATTCCCAAATCTGCAGGTTCTACCGGCCTTTTTTGCGATTTGAGAATGACAGAGAGCTGCCCGCCGGTTTCCAGGATGGCATACTCCACATCACTGATATTGGTGACATCTTTGATCCGCAGCTGCTCCAGCAGGTCGTTGATATTGTAGCGCAGACGCCGCATCTCTTCTTCGTTTATGCGGGAGTTGGCAATAAGGATGCTGGGCTTGCCGCAGATGACCCCCCGGGCCCTTTCGCTTTTCAGGGCGATATACGACAAGGCGACCTCAGCCGCAAACAGTACGAATATGGGGATCAGGCCGTATATGATCGGTATACCGGTGTTTTGCATCGGTATCGCGCCCAATTCAGATATCATGATTATGACTACCAGTTCATAAGGCTGGAGTTGCCCTATCTGACGTTTGCCCATAATGCGTAGGAATATCACTACAGTGGCATATAAAATCAAGGTGCGTATTATTACCAGATTCATTTCAAATTCTCCTTGAATGCAATTATCTACTCTAGTGTTAACCCCCGGCAGAATTACTATTCAGGCAGCAGCAGCATTAATCTGGAGCATGTATATTTGCCCTGTGCCGGCAGGAAATAGCTCGAGACTGGCGAATGAATATGTTAGTAAAACAATGGAGGTCGAATAATGAAAATCGATATGCCTTCAAATGTTGCCGTCATACTTAACATCCTGGATTCAGCCGGCTATGAAGCCTTCATTTACGGGGCCTGCATCCGGGACTCACTGCGGGGGATCAAACCGATATGCTGGGAATTCACTACAAACGCACTGCCCCCGGATATCGTACAGCTATTTGATGACCGGAAAGGTTTCACGGCCATTCCCGCATTAAAGGATTACAGCAGCATCAACTTGATTTTCCAGGGGAACAATTATCGGATAAATACCTTTCGCACCGGAGAGGAAAACCGTTTCTCCGATAACATCGAAGAAGAACTGAGCTTTAATGATTTTTCCATGAACTCCATCGCCTACAGCGACAAAACCGGGCTGATCGATCCTTTTAACGGATCGGAAGATATCAAACAAAAGGTCATAAAATGTGCCGGCGACTGTGTAGAGAAAATGAGCCAGGACCCGGTCCGTATGCTTCGCGCAGTCCGTTTTGAGGCTCAATTGGGCTTCAAAATGGATAACAGCCTGCTCAAAGCCATCGCTGAGCTAAAGGACAGGCTCACTTTCGATAGTTCAGAAAGAGTTGCGAATGAACTTACTCAAATCATGCTCACAGATAATCCGTCTACCTGTATCCGGCGTCTGCTGGAACTGGGACTGCTGGAAAAGCTTATCCCGGAGTTGATACCGACCATCGGGTTCGATACTCATAGTTCGTTCCATGATAAGGATGTTTTTGAACATACCCTGGTAGTGTTGGATAATACCAAACCTAATCTGGCACTGCGTCTGGCTGCTTTGTTACATGATATCGACAAACCCAACTGCCTGACCATCGATGATCAGGGAGAAGGACACTGTTATGGCCATGCCAGTCTCAGCGCTCAAACCTCTCGTGAGGTGCTTGCCCGCCTGAATTACGACCGTAAGACTCTTAATGCAGTGTGTGCCTTGATCAAGGAACACATGAATAATTATGACAATGTCAGTGAACTTGGCATGAAACGTTTGATCCGGCGAGTCGGTCCCGGTAACCTGGATAACCTGTTTGAGCTGCAGTTGGCTGATATAAAAGGTTCCGGACGTTCAGGCCGGGATATCGAACGAATCATATATGTCAGGAATAAATGCTGGGAAATGCTCTCACGTCGTGAACCCCTCACCACACACGATTTGGATATCAGCGGTTATGATCTCATGGTAATGGGTTATGATGCCGGAGAATCGATCGGCAAGGCTCTCGATTACCTATTGGATAAGGTAGTTGATAATCCTGCCCTCAATGAAAAGAAGACACTTCTGGAACTGCTGAAAGCCCGGCGGGATTAACCAGGATCTACAGGAGCTCTGACTCGGTATCAAACGAGTTGGAGCTTTTTTTATTCGGCAATATATATTCGGCTCTTGTTTTATCTTACCATTTTGTATAATATACAGATATAATAGGTTAAAAAGCCTAGGACCTTCTTACCATCCTATACGAATAATTGATCCAAATGCCTTATCATGGCGCTTCCGTGCTTACACTTATGATATACAATTATGTAAGCGGACCCTTACACAAAGGTAAGCGTTACTGCCCCTGAATCAGGTGCCAAGCGGGCGGATTATCGGACCGCCAGTGATTACTCGCAGAGCCTGCAATAACTACATTTGCTATTTTTTGAGGTATGGTTCTTGCATATTATTCTCAATACAAGCAGACCAGGTTTCAAGCTCAAAAGTAGGTGAATGCCATGGTTATTAGGGGACGCTCCCGCGAAGAAGAACTTTATCATGTTATCTTCGATTCTGCTAATGAAGGCATATTGGTACTTGATTGGAATGGTTACATCGAAGATGCTAATCCGCGTTTCTGCGAAAGATACGGCCACTCATTGGAACAGATCAAAGGCCGTCATGTGAAACAGCTCCTGCACAGTGATGTGCGCTATCTTTACGACAAATATCGTTCCAAGATGGAAGAAGCCGGATACTATGAAGGGTCTGCCCTGGCTGACATCGGGAAGGATAAACCAGTAAACCTCCTGGTAAGAGCTTCAGCCATTAAATCCGATGATCGCAGACTGGTTGTCGTAATGGTAACTGACGTTACCATGATCGTCGAGAGCGATCTGGCCCTGCAGCAGAGCAATGAACATTTCAACCGCGTATTCACCCTCATGCCCGAGGTGATCACCATCAGCAGGCTGAAAGACGGACTTTATATAGATGTGAATGACTGCATGACAAGTATTTTGGGCTACACCCGGGAAGATTGTATAGGTAAAACAGCCCTGGAGATCGGTATTTGGACCGACCCTGATATACGCCAAGAAGTGGTCATGCAATTACAGCAAACAGGAGAGGTCCGCAACATGGAAGCGAGCTTCCGTCATAAAAACGGTTCGGTTCTATACGGCCAGGTCTCAGCCCGCACCTTTACATACGGGAACGAAACGTGCTTACTGACCGTTGCTACGGATATCTCCAAACAAAAAGCGGCTGAACTGATTATAAGACAACAAAACACGGATCTGCAGCGAACGATGCAGGAACTGGCCTCAAGTTACGAAGAGGCAGAAGCCATTGCCGAGGACTTACGTGAATCCCAATCCAAATTGCTCAAAGCCCATGTCGAATTGCAGGCCAACCAGGAGCAGCTTGCACAATCAGAAGGTCTCTACCGGGCTATCTTCGAAAATACCGGAACAGCTTCAATAATCATCGACGAAGATACTGTCATTTCACTGGCTAATACCGAATGGGTGAATCTTTCGGGCTACAGTAAAGGAGAAATCGAAGGCAGGATGAATATCGCCCAGTTTGTTGCCCCGGAAGACCGGGAACGAGTTCTGTCATACCACCATGTGCGCAGGCTCGATCCGGAACTCGCTCCCCCCCGCTATGAGTTTCGTTTTCTGAGAAATAACGGTGAAATCAAACAGGTCCTGTGCAACACCACCATGGTGCCGGGGACTGGCCGTAGTATAGCTTCGTTGACGGATATAAGCGAACACAAACGATTGGAGAGTGAACTGCGCACCCTGGCTACCACGGACTATCTCACCGGGATCTATAACCGCAGGACCATAATGGAAATGGGCAGACAGGAATATGATCGGGCCCGGCGTTATCACGAACCTCTGTCCTTGTTGATGATGGATATCGACCATTTTAAATTGGTCAACGACAATTACGGACATGCAGCAGGGGATGCCGCTCTGATCTCATTAGTAACAAGCTGCATCGAATGTCTGCGCGGACACGATCTGCTGGGCCGCATGGGCGGTGAGGAATTCTTGATCATCTTGCCTCATACCAGCCTGAGTGAAGCTCTGCAGGTGGCCGAGCGTTTAAGGCATCGGGTCGGCGAGACCCTGATATTACATGACGGTACGTTTTTCAGGATAACAGTAAGCCTGGGAGTATCCCAACTGGAGGCCAGCGATATCAATATCGAAGGCTTGATCAGCAAAGCCGACAATGCCCTGTACCGGGCGAAACAGCGAGGTCGCAATCTGGTCGAGATACAATAAGTAATTTATAAAATCTGGACCGGCCCCACGGAAAGAATCCTTCTGAACAGTCCAAAGGACCGATAAACGGCCCTTTGGAAGAGGAAATATATTAAGTTGTGAGATTGGGATGCTACCAATTAAGGTTATTAGATGACATGGCGTACATCTTGATAGCCTCTTCAAATGCGCTGACTACTGCATTCTCCTGATCCTGGGAGATCACTCCGCTGCTGACCAGACTGTCGAGAACGTTTTCGTCCGAATCTGACTCATCGCTCTCTGTGGCAGCCAACAGGGACTCCAGGGTGCTATCGATCTCTTCTCCCTGGTCATCGGTTATAGTGCCGTCTTCAACCAGGTTGGCCAGGATCTCATCGATAAAGCTGCTTACATCGGTTTCGTCGCTGGCTGCTTCAGCAGGCGGCGGTCCCGGTGGAGGACCGGGCGGCGGTCCCTGCATTTTCTGAGGACCCTGTGATTGCAAAGCACTCTTTACGGCATCTGCCTGATCCTGGGTAAGTACGCCAGACTCCACTAAAGAGGCCAACGGATCTACCTGCTCACTGCCTGTATTCTGAGACGGCGGTTCAGGCGGAGCACCCATAACTGATTCGAACGCGTCTTTTACTGCCGCTTGTTGATCGGCTGTAATAACACCGGAGCTTACCAGATCATCCAGTGGGTCAGCAGGTTGGGTCGTGTTACTGGTCTGTGCGTCCGGTTGGTTAGCAGCCATCCCCTCTTCGAGCGCCTTCTTGATGGCGTCTTCCTGCTCCTGATTAATAGTACCGTCGGCAACCATCTGGTCCAGGATCCCGGATAGCTCATCAATGGGAGATGATTCTCTCATTCGGCTGAATGCGAGTACTTTCGGGGATATTTGAACTGAATCGCCTGATTGTGTCTGACTGGTATTGGTGGCCGCTGCCAGACGACTGGTTGCGCTCTGGCTATTGATCATAGAATAGTACCAGTTAACAGACATATTATTGTAGTTACTGCTTATAGCGTTCAAGCCTATGCCTCCTTTCAATAGTATTCAGGAATGTCAAAATCCGTTCTCCCCCCATCCTCACCTCCAACTGATCAAAATATCTTTTCCATTCCTGTTCTTGTTGTCTATCGGGGGTGAAGCTTAATATTTGCTTAAAACCAGGGAGAAATCGCTAAAACTATATAAATTTTTCCTGAATTATGGGTGGGCCAAAGTGACTTCATGCCCCTCGGTAAATCGATAACCAATGCCGCGAACAGTCTGGATATACGCATCCATCTTAAGCGGGCTGAGTTTTTTGCGGAGATGGGATATGTTTACCTCGATATTGTTGTATTCGATATCGCAATTATACCCCCAGATGCGCTGCAATAACTGTTCCTTGGTGACCACCTGATTCTCATTTCTTATGAGATACTCCAGTATCATCGATTCCTTCAGAGTCAGCCATACCATTTCCTCATTCCGGCGGATCATGCACTGGTTAGGCAGAAAAGTGCATCCTCCCATGTCGTATTCATCATAATGATAAACTTCGCTGTCTCTGCGGTGCAGCGCACGGATCCTTGCCAGCAATTCTTCGATATCGCAAGGCTGGCACAGGTAATCGTCCGCCCCGTTGTCCAGGGCCTGAACACAATTATCGGCCCCGCCGCTTGCCGAAATTACAAGGGCCGGCGTAGTATTCCCCCGATTTCTGATCGTCTGTAAAAAACCCAGGTAGCTGTCATCTGCATAGTGAAAGATGATGATGTCATACTTGTTTATGCCCAATAATTCCAGAACAATGCTGCCGTGAGGAACGACGTCAACAGAATTGTTCCTTTGTTTCAGGATCCTTCCCAACGGATCATTGATCTGGCCCGCCTGCTCGATTATTACCAACCGCATCCTCTTCCCCCCAACAAATTATTGATCGAATACCTCCAACCGGCCATGCCTGAACACCCACTGGTCCGCACCAACATAATTCAAAACCATGCCGCCGCAGGTAGCCGCTATCTTACTTATCCATAAAACTTGATGACAGACATCGTAACAAACATACAGGAGGGCTGATGATAATCCCAATGACAGGAGATTTACTATTACGAATCTTACTGCCTGTCCTTTTTCCCCACGGGTTATCTTAAAGGTCCATATCCGGTTGCAAAAATAGCTGTTTATTACACCGGCTGAGTAAGCTGCAACCTGAGCGGCCAGATAATAAACACCACACCAGGTCAGGATGGAAAAGCAGAGAAGATCGATCAATGTATTGCCTATGCCCACTATCGCAAAGCGCAGGAAGCGCAAAAGCCCCCCTTTATTGGACACGCCACCTCACCTCTCTTACCTTGCTCTGAGCAGCCTCCTTCTGGTTACGCAGAATATAGAGCGGCCGACCCCGGCTTTCATCACAGATCCGGCTCACATACTCGCCGAGGATACCAACAGCCATGAGGACCAACCCATCCAGCAGGCACGATCCCGCCATCAATTCATTCCCCAGATCCGGAGCTTTAAGGATCAGTAGACTTTTTAACAGGGAAAGCGTTATATAAATCAAACTGCCGGCTGTGACCAGCGAGCCCAAGCAGAGACTGATCTGCAAGGGCTTATAGGAAAAGGCACTTATCCCGTCCCAGGCGAAATGAAGCATCTTCTTCAAGGGATACTTGGACTCACCGGCAAAACGTTCCTCGCGAACAAACTCGATCGCGGTCTGCCTGAATCCCACCCAACTTACCAGACCGCGAACAAAACGGTTTTTCTCTCTAAGGCCCCGCATGGCATCACATACCTTGCGGTCCATCAATCGAAAATCACCGGTATCGAAAGGAATGCTGGTCTTGGTCAGCGTTCCCAGCACCCGGTAAAAAAGGGCTGCCGTCGCGGTTTTCCACCAGCTCTCACCTTTACGCTGAGTACGACGGCCATAAACAACCTCGTAGCCTTCCTGCCACTTTTCGATCATCAGCGGGATCACTTCCGGCGGGTCTTGCAAGTCTCCATCGATTATCACCACCGCCTCGCCGCGGGCATAATCCATTCCCGCAGTAATAGCTATCTGGTGCCCAAAATTCCTCGAAAAATCCAATAACCTGACCCGGTCGTCATCCTGTATGAGACTATCTATTATCTCGCCGGTACGATCCCGGCTGCCGTCATTAACAAATATGAGTTCATATGATCCGCCGGTCTCCTGCATTACCCCAGTCAAACGGCTATATGTTTCAAGTATGACCTGTTCTTCATTAAAAACTGGTATCACGACCGAATATATAACTGACTTATCCATAGAATTACATCTCCTGATAACAGCGCAGGTCATGCTGGGACATGCGCAATCGGTTTGGATTTTATTAAGTAAATACTACCCGGTCTAACTGAAATAACGCTTAGCGCAAACTTAATATTGTTTAAGAACTAGCTGAATAAATGCTGAAAACCTTTCCAAAACACAATCGTAGACACTTAGACACAAAGGGACGGTTCTCCCGTGTCAATCTCCGATTGACACGGGAGAACCGTCCCTTTGTGTCACTGCTGTCTGCTTTAAACAGTCTTAAATCAACCCGGGAACCATACTTTAAACGAAGTCCCCTGCCCCTCCTGGCTAACCACTTCGATCTTTCCGTTGTGGAGTTCCACGATAGATTGGGTTATAGCCAGCCCCAGACCGGATCCTCCATAAATACGGGCCCGCGACGTATCGATCCGGTAGAAACGCTCAAAAATATGGGAGAGGTGTTCATCAGGGATGCCCGGTCCGTTATCCTCTATGACCAAATAAACACCGTCATCTCCCTTATGGAGATCTATCCTGATCAGGCCATGTTCGGCGTCGGTATGCTGGACTGCATTTTGGAACAGGTTTAATATGACCTGTCTCACCTTATCCTCATCGAAGTGGCAGCCGATGCCGTCCTCCAGGTCAATTTCGACCCGGCGACCACCGGCCAGTACCTTCAGCTGCGGCTCCATACCCCTGACCAATTCGTCCAACCGGCCTGGCAATAGTTCAGCCTGGGGTGCTCTGTCCAGCTTTGTCAAAAGCAGAAGATCCTGTACCAGTTTCTTCAGTCTCTGGGCCTCACTGTGCATGCTCTTCAGCGATTGGTGAAGCTGTTCGGGCTGGTCGGCCGCCCCCCGCATCAATACCTCCAAAAAGCCGTTTATCGAGGTCAGCGGTGTACGCAGTTCATGTGAAGCATCTCCTATGAAGCGGCGCATCTGCTCATGGGTCTCTTTCTCGGCGGCAAATGATGCCTCCAAACGTTCCAGCATCCCATTACAGGACTCGGCCAGGCCATCGATCTCGACCTGACCCTGATCGGTGGGGAAACGTCTGGAGAGATTTCCGGCATCGATCTGTTCAGCGGTTTTAACCATGTTGGACAAGGGATCCAGGGTTTTCCGCATTACCGGTAAATAGGTCAACAGGCCGACTACCAGGGCTACCAGGGCCAATAATAAAAAGTCCAGAAGCTGACTCAACAGCAGGGCCTTAAGCGGTTCGGTGGGGGTGCTGATCTCAACCAGCCCTTCACTCACTCCAAAGGGGTCCCGGGTATGGTGCAAAACTACCATTTGTTCACTGCCGCCTGCTTCCGTAATGATATATCCTTCTACTCTGCCTGCCTTCAGGGCATCCTGGTATTGTTTGAGTGACAATTGCGGGGGATCGCTGCCGTCCCTGGCCTGCGTCACTACGGAAAAACCACCCTGATCATCGATATAAGCCAGGCTGGCATCGCTCAAGAAAATCATCCGACGGTCCCCGAAATGTCCATCATTTTCCCCGGTGAAGGGGTCTATGTGCAGCGGCGGGACCGACATGGCAATGCTGCGCAAGGTCTGGGCCTTATCACGGTACACCAGATCCTTCATAAAAAAGTACTGCAAGACCCCGACCAGAACGAGCAGCACAGCCAGGACCAGTAAGGACCTGGCCAACAGCTGAACCCTTAGCGAATTCGGTGAAAATATTCGATTAAAACTAAACCCCTTCTTCAAAATCCCCTGCTCCTTCGGAAAAATCAACTAAATATACAGCGTCCTTGACTGCGTGAAGGCGCATCTGTTGTGTCCTGTGGATAATACCTTTGGCAATATAATCAACCTGGTTTTTAGGAAAATAGACATAACCACAGTCTATAATTTAAAATAGCTTAAATATTTATCATGGCCTATTTACCAAACATCTGTGTTAAATCAGTGTCCATCTGTGGTAATTAAAAAAATTACGGCAGATCCACCCGATAACCGGATCCACGCAGCGTTTTTATCAACTGATGCTCCTTGTCGTTCAGCTTGTCCCTGAGTGATCTTATGTAGACCTCGACGATATTCTTCTCCCCCCCGAAGTCGTAACCCCAGACCCGGTCGAGAATAAGGTTCTTACTGAGAACCAGTCCATGATTCAGTACTAGGAACTTGAGCAATTCATATTCCGTGGGAGAAAGATCCAATACCCTCTGCTCCAACTTGATCTCCTTACGCCGGTCATCGATATGGAACGGGCCTATCACCACTTCACCAAACAAGGTAGGGAATTGATTCCTTATTCGCGCATAGATCCGGGCCAACAGCTCTTCAAAACTGAAGGGTTTGACCATGTAATCGTCTGCCCCGATGGTCAACCCCTTGACTCGGTCATCGATCTCATCCCGGGCTGTAAGCATAATGACTGCAACGTTTTCAGACTTTTTGAGCATACGGCATACCTCAAACCCGTCCATCCCCGGCATCATTACGTCAAGCACTACCACCTGCGGCTGAAAGGTATTGATAATAGTAATGGCTGTCATTCCATCCTGCGCAGTTTGGACCTCGAAGCCTTCGTTTTGCAGGCCCAACTCGAGGAACTGCAAAATATTAGGCTCGTCATCCACCACCAGGATCTTGATCCCCTTTAATTGCTGCATATCGCCGCACCACCTGTTTCCCAATCTAAATACTAGTATCATTCTGCTACCTGAAAGATGGCTGAATATGTCCTGAAAGTTTCTTGAATGAAACATTAGAAATAATAACTCTCAGGCCCAGCAACCCCGACTGCAAAACACAAGATCAGGCTGCCCGTCTTTTTCTACATCTTAACCGTAGCAGTTGGAGAACTCATTTAGCAAGATTTAGTTCGCTCTTAAAATCTGGTTTGAATGTTCAATCATCGGTGTGCGGGAAATTGAAAAACGCTGCCTGGCGGCCGTGATAAACAATATGGTGAGAGCGGATCCTTCATCCGTTCGTGTGATAGGGAGTGCTTCTCTTTACTTGAGTTTAATGAGATCAAGGTAGATGCTCACCAGGGTTGGCGGCTCTTCTTCGTCGAAAAGCTTCCAGCGCAGCCAATCATCCAGCCAGATGGCAAAAGGGATCAAGGGCAGCCACAGCAAAGCATAAGGCAAACTCACCTGCCCATAGATGCTGCCCGGTAATCCTGAGTAATCCCAGATCTGCAGACCCAGCCGGATATTCAGCACCCATCCGGACACAAATTCAACGATCAATACCAATGGCCACGCCAGCAAAGTCTGCTGCCAGACCTTGAGATCCATATAGTCGGGATATTCGTTCAATGATCCCACTATGACCCCGCAAAACCCACCGATAAACAACATAGCGATGTTGGTCCATCCGCGCCAGAAGCCTTCCAGGGTAAAGTAGACCATCCCCATGATGAAGCCAAGAATGAATAAACGTTTCATGATGATCTCCCCGGCACTTTTAATGGTAGTGTTACCTTAGCCGGGGCAGAAGATGTGTGAAAAGGACAAGATTGCTTCACTACGCTCGCAATGACAGGCAGGGGCGGATATGAGATCCGCCCCTGCCTGTCACAGGTCATAAAAAAACATAATAAAGGCTGCTGATAGACAGCAGCCTCAGCTTGTCAAAGAAATAGCAGACAAACTGGATTCGCGTTTTTTGACGGTCTGCAGCAGCCTTTGTTTTTCGGTTCTTGTATAACTCTCGGTCCCTAACGAGCTTTCCTTCCGGAAACCAATTTTGTGTTAACAGTATCGTCAAAATCGAAGGTCGCGAAGTAATCTGCCGGTGTCTCAGCACGCCTTATCAATTGGGCGCTTCCGTCTTCTTTCAGCAACACTTCTGCTGAGCGCAGTTTTCCGTTATAGTTATAACCCATGGCATAACCATGTGCACCGGTATCATGGATCACGACCAGATCCCCTATATCAACTGCCGGCAGTATACGGTCGATGGCAAACTTATCGTTGTTCTCACAGAGCCCGCCGGTGACATCATACATATGATCAGCGGGCTGGTCCTCTTTACCCATTACCGTGATGTGGTGATAGGCCTTGTACATGGCCGGACGCATCAGATTGGCCGCACAGGCATCCAGACCAATATAATTCTTATGAATTTCTTTACGGTGTATGGCAGTGGTGACCAGGCAACCATAAGGACCGGTCATGAAGCGTCCCAATTCGGTGTAGATGGCTACATCACCCATTCCGGCCGGGACCAGTATCTCTTCGTATACCTGACGTACTCCGTCCGCTATCGCAAAAATATCCGGGGCTTCCTGTTCCGGACGATAGGGTATGCCTATTCCTCCGGAGAAATTGATGAAAGAGATATGCGCACCGGTCTCCTGCTTCAGTTCCACCGCAGTCTTGAACAGGATGCGGGCCAGGGTAGGATAGTAGTTGTTGTCAACGGAGTTGCTGGCTAAAAAAGCGTGCAGGCCGAAATGTTTGACCCCTTTGCCCTGCAGTATCTTGAACCCTTCGGAGAGTTGTGCGCGGGTAAAACCGTACTTGGCCTCGCCGGGGGTATCCATGATCAGATTGTTGATGACGAAATCTCCGCCCGGATTAAAACGGCAGCTGATAGTCTCCGGAATGCCGGCTGCCTTATCCAAAAAGTCGATATGGGTAATGTCGTCCAAATTAATGGTAGCATCAAGCTGCTTGGCCAGGACAAAATCTTCACGCGGTGTAACATTTGATGAAAACATTATGTCACTGCCGCCGAAGCCACAGGCATCACTCAACATCAGTTCGGTATAGGATGAGCAATCTACCCCGCAGCCCTCTTCTTTCAATATCTTCATTATGGTTGGGTTAGGGCAGGCCTTGACGGCATAGTATTCCTTATAGCCCGGGTTCCAGGAAAAAGCCTGGTAGAGGCGGCGGGCATTTTCCCTGATGCCCCGCTCGTCATAAAGATGGAATGGGGTGGGATACTCTTTGACAATATCCTTTAATTGATCCAATTCAATAAACGTCTTCTTCATGGTTTCCCTCCAAAGTATTGAGTGTCATATTGAATTGTATCATAGGATTTGTCAGTTGTTGCTGTATACTTGAAAAAAGTTGCAGAGCTGTGGCGAATCTTATCGAATGACCGGAAGGCTTATTGTGATTCCAGGTCTTCGATCAACTCAGCCGAGAGGACCCCTTCCGCTATCTGTCTGACCGGTCCGGTCATCCTGATATTGTAATCATCATCGACTTCGATTTGAAGCTGCCCCCCGGGCATATGGATGGTCACGCACCGGTCAACCAGTCCGAGCTTACGCAGTACACTGGCCACGGCGCACGATGAACTGCCTGATGCCAGGGTATATCCAGCCCCCCGTTCCCATATCAGTATCTCTACCTCGCCTGGAGAAATGACCCTGGCAAACTGGACATTGATGCGGTTGGGGAAGCTGCTGTTGTTTTCGATCAGGCTCCCATACTGCAGGATCTCGTTAAGATCCAGTTCATCGGTCAAAATCACACAATGAGGATTGCCTACCGAAACACAGTTTACCTGAAAAACCCTGTCGGCGATCGTCAGCTCTATCCCCAGGGCTTCTTCCTCGGGAAAGCTGGTGGGGATCTCCCGGGATATGAAGGTGGCGCGCCCCATATCGACTCTGATCAGGCCCGCCTTGCCCTGTGTCTCTTCGATGATCTCTGCCGTGACCACTCCGCCGCTGGTCTCCACAGTAAAACGGTTCCTGGCATAACCATAATCATAGAGATATTTGCAGAAGATCCTGAGTCCGTTGCCGCTCTTTTCGGCTTCCGAGCCATCCGGGTTAAATATCCTGACCGCAAAATCGGCCCGGGATGCCGGCACTCTAAGCAAAATGCCGTCTGAGCCGATGCCGTGATGAACATTGCATATCCTGCGCACGGCTCTGGTCGTTAAGGCAAAATCGATATTGGCTTCATCCAGGATCACATATTCATTGCCCAGGCCATGCGATTTGATAAAGGAATTGGTTTTCACGTTCACCCTTCTTTCTCGTATCTTTAACTTGGTAAGCAGTATGTTTAAAACAATCATTTCTAATTGGATACGATGTGCCGCCCGTTTTTCTTACCGCCCGCCCTTCTGCCGCCCTCCGGCCTTTCTCGCTATCTTCCATTAATAATATATTCCTTTATGCAGGGCAATTATCCGTTGATCTGCCCCAGCACCGGCATTTTCACGGCGTATCCAGAAACCTGATTTCAGTTGCACATCACACAAATACTATATTCAGATACTATTCAGTTCGTATTCAGTGTCATTTAAGCCGGAGTATCGATAATGGTTTTATGCACATCGCAAAACCAAAGGAGGATCACAGGTAATGAACGGCAGCAAAAGAGATTCTATTCTTCCCCGGCTGCGCTGCATTTTGCAGAACTCAATGTATATGGAGATGCAAGCGCTGCGGCATATTCTGGATTACCGTCTGATAAGCATCAGCTTCCAACCCATAAAAGCCCGGCCATCAGGCGAGATCTTCGCATACCAGGCCCTGGTGCGGGGACCCCACGGCAGCAATTATGAGCTCCCCAATTCACTGTTCACAGCGGCTGATTACTATAAGTGCCGGTGGGAAATGGAGGCCATGTATCTGCAGGAAGCCATGATAGGCGCCGCAGATCGGGTGCGGGACCAATTCCTGTTCCTTACCATCGACCCTAAATTCATGGCTTCATGGGAATATGATGCTGATTTCATACTCTATTGTGCAGACCGTTACCTGCTGCCCCCTGAACAAATCGTACTTAACATAGGTGATCCGGGCCAAATCACTTATTATTCCTCACTTCGGCTCCGATTGTCTATGTACAGGAAAGCAGGTCTCAAGCTGGCGCTGCAAGATCATGGAACAGGATCTATAGACCAGTCGATTGTGAAGTTCAAGCCTGATTTCGTGGTACTGCCGCTGTATCCGGCCCGCAGCGGACCGGATGCGTATACAAGTTTCTCCAGTGCAGTTGATGCTTGTGGTCAGACGGGTGCGGCGACGATTTTCGAAGAGATCTGGGAAGGCAGTGATCCATATTTCTGGAGTGATCATAAACAAGATGATGCTGCTTTTCGCGTGAGCTGAATAACTCTCCGATCGATACAATTTCGGTTAGAATATTTCCTGGAGCTGGTCATGGGCCCTGTGGATCCTCCAGGCTCAATAATAGAGTATCATAAAACCTGGCATCCATCACAATAATAGATGCTACCGCCCAGATAGTTCTCCTTGCGGATAACTCCCTGGCACCGGGGACAGTTTTTGCCCACCGTATTCTTGCTCAGAAGGGTCTTATACCCTCCGGGACAGCCGAACAGATCCCTCTCAGTATCGCGGCCGCCTTCTGCCTTCATCATATGCAGCGTCCCCTGAACGGAGTGAAACATATCTCCATGTTCAGCAGGACTCAGTTCCTTGATCTTCTTCTTGGGATGGATATGAGCATTGTATAGGATATCCTGCAGGACACCGTTGCCTAAACCGGGGATGCGCTGTTCAGTAGCCAGAAAAGCCTTGGCGCTGAGTTTTTGCACCGAGGGTCCTTCTATCATCTTATCAAAATAGGATCGGTCGAATTGGGCTGTAATCGGTGAAGGCTTATCTTTTGCCGCCCTATAATACTGGTTGTCCAATTCATTCCCCTTAAAACATAGCAACCCCCCATACATCTGTACCGCAGCACTCAAGGCACTGCCGTCATTGAATTCCAGCAGCAATTGGTGCTTGACCGGCAGTTTTTCATCTGCCTGATGAAATCTCAGGTTGACGCCATCCCCGAACAACATGGTGGCCTTACTGGCTTCTATCTGCACCCAACCACCATAGCTTTGAGCACCGGTGATGACCTCACCGGTCAGCAAGTCTGGATAGGTCTGGGGATCACCCTGATACCAGGCTAATTTGTGGGGCGTCATTGCCGCCAACACTGTTTTAATGCTTTTCCCGATCAGAACATCCCTTATCTGACCTGCGATCACATAAGCTTCAGGCAATTCCAACATAGATTTCACCTCATTTACGGCTGGCAGGCAAACATTTCTACAATTTAACTCTTACCTGGCGAAGGGGCCAGCAATCCGGCCAGTGCTCCTACTGATGCCGAGCCCAAGCCGATCAGTATATCGGGTATCTGTTTGCCCAGGATGGCCAGCGCTATCGCTCCCCCGATAGACAAACAGGCAACTGCCCCCAGGAATACGACTCCCGCCATATAAACCGGTATATCCTCCCGATTATGTGGGGGCAAATATCTTTCATCAGACATATCTTGACTCCTCTCAATAGCCTTACCGGAAATGTTTTCCTCCAACATATATTCAACCATATCAGATAATAACACTCAATGGCTCAATCATCCTAAAAAATACTTGACAATAGTCATTATTAGGTTGATAAAATAGCAATGACCAATGATTCTTCAGTCCAGTTCACCATCAGCCAGTTGGCAAATTCGTGCGGGTCTTTCACCCATCCTATATCCTGGTTCTTAAAGACTACCGGTATGTACTCTGGTGAGGTCAATAATATATAATCACCGTCTTTTTGATATATGTAATCGGAAACCTCGTTCAGGCTGCACAGGATATGGATACCGGCGTGTTCCAGAACCTCGCCCTGCTGTGCCAGCCGATAAAGCAAGCCTGACAAAAGGTGTATCTGAAAGTCGAGCTGTTCCAGGGTATTGGACAACTCCCTGTGATATAAAGGTTTCTTACTGTACTTAACTATCTCAGACTCTTCCTCACCTGCAAACCCCGGCCTTGGCTCATCCAACACACTCCTGTATATGATCCTCGTCCCCTTTCTCGACCTCTTCATCCAGCAAAGCCGTCACCGGCACCCCCAGGGCCGCTGCCAACTTACGCAGGATAGAAATATTCGGCGCCCACTTCCCCGCCTCCAGCTCAGATATATATGTCTGCGATACCCCCGACTCCCGGGCCAGCCTACTCTGGCTCCAGCCCCGGCGGAGGCGGTTATGCTTGATAGCCGAATCCATATAAAACCTCCACGTCCATTATTAACTATATATCATTAGCGCCAGTATAATAATAAACTGGATCAATGTCAAACTATATATCGTTTATTTATGCACAATAATTGGTAAGCTATAACTAACGATTAACCGTTAGTTATGGGGGATAAGAAGTGGATCTTGCAGAAGCAATCGCTCAAAGGATTATGGAATTATCTAAGCAGCGGGGAATAAGTATAAATCGGCTGGCGGTATTATCTGGTTTGAGACAATCAACAATTGATAGCATTTTGAAAGGCAAAAGCAAAAACCCTGGGCTTGTTACATTGATGAAGATTTCTGATGGTCTTGGGATTACTATTTGCGAATTTCTTGATGATCCGAAGATTGAGGAAGCGGATTTGGAGGATTAGTTCAAAAAATAAAAGCAATGAGAAATAACAAGCGAATCGTCCCATCGTCATGCGGGTGCACCTTCCTTTAGCAACCTCTATGCTTTCCTGAATCTACTATTTTTCTGCCTATTCGTGGGCCTCCTACTGGTCATTGCAATGCTTTGCAGACATACTTAATTAAATCATGATTCTATAAATATATATAGAACGTTAGCTTTGTTGTAAGTAATGCTTTTTGGTGAACTATGTAACCTAAATGATCACTATACTCTTAACATAACATGAATTG
>JBLMZJ010000011.1:0-9915 GCA_050258735.1 Deltaproteobacteria bacterium
AATAAGCGACTGTATTGTTCCACATCACAGGTCATGACCTGTGTAAGACTGTTTACTTCCTCTTCGGTGAAAAATACACAGAACATCGAACCCAACCGGTTTATACACGGATAAAGATCAAATTCCTCAAATACCGTCCTCAGACGGGTAGTGAGCATATAGGTCATGACCTCCAGGCGGTCATACCATTCGCCATCCCTCAAAATATTAAGGGTCGCCGCTCCGGCTGCCATAGCCAGCGGATTTCCTGACAGGGTGCCCGCCTGATAGACACTACCCGACGGAGCTACCAGATCCATGATCTCTTTTCTGCCCCCGTAAGCTCCCACCGGCAGTCCCCCGCCGATGATCTTCCCCAGAGTAGTCAGGTCTGGTTTGATCCCGACGGTATCCTGAAACCCTCCAAACCGGGTCCTGAATCCGGTTATCACTTCATCAAATATCAACAGGCTTCCATACATGTCTGTTATATTGCGCAGATAATTAAGGAATTCGAGGTCGGGTAAGACCAATCCCATATTACCAGCTATCGGCTCAACTATTACTGCCGCTATCTCCTGACCGAATTCTTTGAATAAGTCCTCTACCGAAGCAATGTCGTTGTATCCTGCTATCAGAGTATCCTGGGCGAGGTGCTCCGGGACACCGGGGCTGCTCACTACTCCGCCGGTCAGCAGACCGGAGCCGGCCTTTATCAAAAAGCTATCGGCATGTCCATGATAACAGCCTTCAAACTTGACAACTTTGTTTCTTCCCGTAAAGGCACGGGCCAGTCTTAATGCACTCATAGTCGCTTCAGTGCCCGAGCTTACCATACGCACCTTTTCGATGGACGGAATAGCAGCACAAATGATTTCAGCCAACTCTATTTCCGCGCAGCAGGGTGCTCCGTAACTGGTTCCTCTGCCTGCCGCCTCACGAATAGCCTGTACTACCTCGGGATGGCTGTGTCCCAGTATCAAAGGACCCCATGAGCCTACATAGTCGATATATTCATTACCGTCAACATCAAATACCCTGGCTCCCGCTGCATGATCAATAAAAACCGGTTCGGAACCTACCGATTTAAAAGCCCTTACCGGGCTGTTGACCCCGCCGGGAATAAGGTTTAATGCCCGGGCAAACATTTCCCTTGACCTATCAAGCTTCATTACCCATCTCCTAAATCGTTATAACCATATATATTATCAAGCCTGCGGGGAGCATTGTCACTATCAACTATTCCCCACCGCTCAAAAATATTCCATACTAACTTTTTTATACTCCTTAATGCTTCGAAAAACGCTGTAGTCGTCCACCCCGGTATGATTTGACATATCCCGCACCAACCCGAACAGTTCCTCTTCATTACGGGCATGCACCATCGCAAAAATGTTGAAACCAAACTCAGGCGGAACCTGACGCAAGTAGCAATGGCTTACCTGATCGAAGCTGGCCAATATCCCGCCTATCTCATCAGCCCGGGCATATTCGACCCGCCAGGCAGTCATAGCATTGACCCCAAACCCGGCCTTTTGATGGCGTAAAATTGCCCCAACCCGGCGGATAATACCCTTTTCCCGAAGATACTCAATGCGCGAGACCGCCTCGGCTTCGCTTATACCTAATTCCTGAGCCAATTCCTGATAAGGCCGGGAAACCAGCGGGATATCCGCCTGAACGAATTTTAGAATTCTTTTGTCTATTTCATCATATGGCATTTTTTTCACTCATGTCCAGCGCCAGCCTGATTTTATACACCTGCTCCGCAGGCATAGACAGGATCGGCAACCCGGTCCTGTCCTCCAACTCAGTTAATATTCTTCTAGCTTTTTCCTCAGATTCACAAGTCAGCGTAAACCACAGGTTATATTCCTGGTCCCGCAGATAATTATGCGTGACCCCAGTCTGCCCGTTGATTATTGCTGCCACTTCATCGGCTCGATCATTCTCTACCCGGCATGCACACAAGGTAGAATAATAACCGATGGCCCTGGATTCGATTATGGCCCCGATCCTGCGTATGATCCCGGCTTCTTTCATATTGCCGATCCGCTTGAGTAAATCAGCTTCATCGATATCCAATTCGGCTGCCATGGCCATAAAAGGCTGGTCGCTGAGTGGAAAGTCCTTTTGCAGCAGATTTAATATCCTGCGGTCAAGCGAAGATAATGAATAACCCATATCAGGACCGTCCTTCCGGTGGGTGATACAAACACCATTCGTCCTCCGCCATATAGTCGCCGCCGCTATAGTAGTAGGCCCGGGCCCGGCATCCGCCGCAGCGGTCACGGTAATCGCAGATCCCGCACTTACCCTTGTATGCACAGCTGCGCAGCTCATTCAGCATGGTATTTTCACGCCATATCATATCAAAAGGTTGCTCTTTAACGTTCCCCAAGGGTATATTTAGATAGGCACAGGGTTGAACATCACCGCGAGGACTTATGATACAATAACTGATTCCGGCCAGACAGCCTCGGTTGAACCTGACGGGTATCCCTTTCTTGTCTGCCACCCGCATAAATTGAGGGGCACAGGTCGGTTTTATCTCCATTTTGGTTGTCTTCTGTTTTTCCATCAACCGGGCCAGGGTCTTTTCATATTCCACTACCCGCAGGGCTTCTTCTTCAATATGGACAGCCCGGCCAGTCGGGACCAGGAATAGCATATGATGCCCGATCGGTTTCAAACCTTCGGCAAAGTCAATGATCGTTTCCAGTTCTTCTACATTCCAATCCATCACAGTGGTATTGATCTGCACCCCGATGCCAGCCTGTTTCAGATTGTTGATGCCCTCAAGGGCCATCCGATGAGAACCCTCCAAACGCCGAAAGGTATCATATTTCGCGGCTTCCATACTGTCCATGCTCACAGCGGCAGCCATGAACCCGGCTTCTTTGAGTTTGCCGGCCGCTTCAACTGTAATAAGGGTACCGTTGGTGCCCAAAACCGGCCGCAGACCTTGTTCCTTTGCATAGGCCCCTAATTCATAGAGGTCCGGACGCATCAACGGTTCTCCACCGGAAAAGATCATTATCTTAAACCCGGCCTGGCTGATCTCCCTGATCAGCTTCTTACCCTGCTCAGTGGTCAATTCTTCTTCCAGGCGCGTCCCCGCATCCCGGTAGCAGTGATCACAAAACATATTGCATTGATTCGTCGAATTCCAGGAAATCAGCATAGACTTTCACCTCAAATAACTAGGTCAGGAGACGATTTAACACTTATCTATTTAGTAACCGGGCGGCGTCTTTGGCAAAATAGGTTATGATGAGGTCGGTGCCGGCTCGTTTTATGGAGGTAAGGACTTCCATCATTGTTCTTTCCTCATCCAGCCAGCCCTGAGCAGCCGCGGCCTTGATCATGGAATATTCACCGCTGACATTGTAGGCCGCCACCGGCAGATCGATTCTATCTCTTACCTCACGGATGATATCCAAATAGGCCAGGGCAGGTTTTACCATGATGATATCCGCACCCTCTTCGATATCAAGCTGCACTTCCCGCAATGCCTCGCGGGCATTGGCAGGATCCATCTGATAGCTCTTGCGATCGCCAAAACCCGGAGTCGAACCGGCAGCATCGCGGAATGGCCCGTAAAATCCGGAGGCGTATTTGGCGGCATAAGACATTATTGGTGTATTCTCATAACCATTTTCGTCAAGACACCTTCTGATATAAGCCACTCGCCCGTCCATCATATCGGAGGGGGCTACCATATCACAGCCGGCCTTGACATGAGACAGGGCTTCCTGTGCCAGCAAATCAAGGGTAGCATCATTGTTTACATAGCCGTCAGGATCCAGCATCCCACAATGACCATGATCGGTATATTCACACATACAAACATCGGTTATAACGACCAGTTCGGGATAGATATCCTTTATGATCTTTATCCCTTCCTGGACTACCCCATGTTCCTCCCATGCACTGCTGCCCCGAGCATCCTTATGCTCGGGAATACCGAACAGCATTACTGCCGGTATGCTCAGACGCTTAAGTTCAACTATCTCTTCTGGCAGACGATCATGCGACCATTGGAATATCCCCGGCATGGAAGTGATCGGATTTTTCTGGTCTGTTCCATGAATAATGAAGAGAGGATAAATCAGATCATCTACCGACAGTAAGGTCTCCCGTACCATACGGCGGATTGTCTCATTGCCCCTCAGCCTGCGCATTCTATTCACCGGAAACGCCATCCTAATCACTCCACAGATTATTTTTATTATTGGCCACACATAGCTTCAAACTCTATATATTTGCTGATGTGGCACGGTGATTATTGGATCAGAGTCAAGTATTTTGGGTTCTTGCATGTTAAAATCTGTGCCCATCTGTGTTTATCTGTGGCTAATACGCCGTAACCTCTAATCCATCCTGATCTCATCGTCGTTGAGATAACAAGCGGGGTCGGCGGCCCACATGTCTCCATGAACTGCCCGGGCGCGTATGCGGCAGCCTCCGCAATAGGTCTTATAGCTGCAATCACCGCATTTGCCGGTAAGGTATTTATCTTTTTCCCGCAGTTTGATCATCAACGGATCATCACCCTGCCATATCTCGGAAAACGGTCTTTCCCTAACATTGCCCACCGTATAGTCCTGCCAGAACTGACAGGGGTGGACATTGCCCCGCGGATCGACATTGGCAAATTTCGTGCCGGCCGAACAGCCGCCGTGCATTTCCAGGAGCTGGCCGATCTCACCGGCTCTCTCCGGTATATTATTTTTGATATAGTTTAAAAGATATATGCCGTCGGCATGGTTGTCGGTAGTCAGTATCTCGACTTCCACACCCTTATCATGCAGTTCTATGGTCTTGCGGCTTACCAGTTCCAGGATGGAACGCTTCTCCTCCTCATTGGTGTCCATTCCCGCCATTTCAAGTCCCCTTCCTGCATAAACCAGATGGTACATGCAAAAGCGAGGAATGCCTTCCCGCTCGATTATCTCAAATATCTCTGGCAGATCAGCCTGATTGTATTTATTGACCGTAAAACGGATCCCGGTTTTCACACCATTGTCCAGGCAGGCTCTGATCCCGCGCAGAGCCTCAACAAAAGCCCCCGGTTTATTTCTGAATTCATCGTGGGTAGCAGGCGCTCCGTCTATACTGATGCCGACATATTGAAAACCGGCTTCTTTTATTTTTCGGGCTACTTCATTATCGATCAGTGTGCCGTTACTGGATATCACCGGTCTTAACCCACTGTCAGCCGCCAGCTTGCCCAGTTCAAAGATATCTTTCCTGATCAGGGGCTCTCCGCCGGAGAACAACAAAACCGGAGCTTTCATTTGACTGAGATCGGCGATGAACGCTTTGGCCTCGTCGGTGGTAAGCTCATTCTCATAACCGCGGTCTTCGGCTTCGATGTAACAATGTTTGCAACGCAGATTACAACGGTTGGTCATATTCCATACCACCAGGGGGCGATTTTTTGCAGAAAACTGAAGCAGTTCCGGAGGTATATCCTGGTTCAACCCACTGTATTTAATGGCCTCAGAAACGGTAGCAGTTCCACATAATAGTTTAGTGCAGCCTATCATTTCAAATAACTCCTTTACTGTCTTCAACCAGGGCTTTTATAAGACCGCTGATCGTATATTCTTCAGCAATGATGTGTACTGTGAATCCCATCTTTCTTGCGGTGTCAGCAGTTACCGGGCCGATACATGCTACCCTGGTCTGCCCTGTGATTCTGGCCACATTTTCTTCCCCGACTATTTTAACAAAATTAATGACAGTTGATGAACTGGTAAAGGTCAGGTAATCGACCGCTCCGTTCATGATCCGGTCAAGGCTGTCCCTGCTTATCTTGGATGCAGTAATGGCCTCGTATAAATATACTTCGTTTACGTGTGCGCCGAGTTTATGCAGGCTGTCCGGCAATATCGCTCTGGCTCCCCTGGCCCGCGGAAGCAATACCCACTGCCCCGGCGTGATCCTGGATCTCAATTCCCGAATGATCCCTTCGGCACGATATTCGTCAGGGATGGTATCTACCTTGAGCCCCCGACCAGCGAGCCTTTTCTCAGTCGCCGGACCGATAGCGCATATCTTGACCCCCTTGAGATCCCTGATATCCATGCCCTGGCGTATAAGCTCATCAAAAAAGATATCTACACCGTTAACACTGGTAAAGATGATCCACTCATATTTATCCAGCGACTGGAATGCACGGTGCAAGGACCGCAGATCCTCTTCAGGCTTGATCACTATCGAAGGAAATTCTATAGCCTGTCCGCCCAGTTCACTGATGCCCTCGGCCAATGCACTGGCCTGTGCCCGAGCCCTGGTCACAACTATTCGTTTGCCCCACAAAGGCAGACGCTCAACCCACTGCAATTCTTCACGAAGTTCGACCACCTCTCCGACCACTATCACTGCCGGCGGCTTGAAACCCGCCCGCGCCACTTTATCGGTTATATCAGCCAGGGTCCCGGAGATGACATCTTGCTGAGGCCTGGTGCCTTCTCTGATCAGGGCGACCGGTGTGTCCGGATCTCTTCCGTTCTTTATCAAACTATCACAAATAAAACTGAGGTTCTCCACACCCATTAAGAATACCAGAGTGCCGATCCCAGTAGCGATCTCTTTCCAGTTGATAGAGCTCTCATTTTTATCCGGCTTTTCATGTCCGGTAATAACTGCAAAACTGGAGGTAGCATCCCGGTGGGTAACCGGTATACCTGCATAAGCAGGCACGGCTATGGCCGAGGTTATACCCGGTACCACTTCATACTGGAAACCATGCTCCAGTATATATTGAGCCTCTTCCCCGCCCCTTCCATATAAAAAAGGGTCTCCACCTTTCAGACGCACAACTTTTTTGCCTTCAGCTGCCTTCTGGACCAACAAGGCATTGATTTGTTCCTGGGGCAGGGCATGACGTCCGGATACCTTGCCGACATAGATCATCTCGGCCTCCGGATTGGCCATGGCCAGTATATCATCACCCACCAGGCGGTCGTATACCACTACCTCAGCCCTCTCCAGAAGCCTCTTCCCTTTTAAAGTAAACAGACCGGGATCTCCAGGCCCTGCTCCTACCAGATAGACCTTAGCTTTATCCATTCTCATTCTCCCGACGTATCTCTTCCAGGACTGCGTCAGCACCCTCATGTAATAATCGGCGGGCCAAATCGCGTCCAATTGTTGCAGCCTGCTCCCTGCTTCCCTGCCCGCACCCTTTATATACTCGGGTGCCGTCAAGTGAAGCGGCCAAGCCATCAATTATGACACTAGCTTCCTCCAATCGGGCCAGACAGGCGATCGGCACCTGACAGCCCCCCTGCAGTTCTTTGAGAAAAGCCCTCTCAGTTGCAATAGACAATTCACTATTTACATCATTGATAAGTTGTAGAAGTGTCCGGGTCTCTTCATCTCTTTCCCGGCACTCGACCGCTATACTGCCCTGCCCGGCCGCGGGAAGTACCAGGTCAAAAGGCAGTTGCTCGCTGATGCGGTCTTCGTATCCCAATCTTTTTACTCCTGCATAGGCCAATACTATCCCATCCAGTTTCATTTCCCGCATTTTCTTGATCCTGGTTTCTACATTCCCCCTGATCTCGCAAAAACTCAGGTCCGGCCGGCATGCCTTGAGCTGAGCTATCCTGCGTAAACTTGAAGTACCTATGATAGCTCCCTCCGGCAGATCATTAAATCGATAATCCCTGGGCGAAATCAAGACGTCGCAGGGATTCTCCCTTTCCAGCACTGCACCGATACAAAGTCCATCGGGTATATCCGAGGGCAGATCTTTCATGCTGTGAACAGCAACATCGATCCCCCCCTGCAGCAATTCGTTTTCTATCTCCTTAGTAAAAAGCCCCTTATCTCCTATGCGGGAAAGGGCTACATCGAGTATTTTATCGCCGGTTGTTTTAATTATCCGTATCTCAACGCTTAGTTCAGGCCTAACACTTTTCAACTGGTCGGCGACCAACTGTGCCTGCCAGAGCGCCAATTGGCTACCCCGGGTTCCTAATTTCAAAGCGCTCTTCATGTTCCAACTCCTTCATATCGACCTGTAAGGCAAAAAGCTTCTTTACTACCTCTGCATACAGGTGGCCCTGGTTGCTGACCGCCATTTCTTTAAGGTTTACCACCGGGTAGTGCAGCAGCTGGTTTACGATGGAAGTAGCCATCGAACCGATGATCTTTTCTTCTCTATCAGTCAATTTGCCCAGACGGTTCATAGCCCGGTTCAACTCAGCTTCCTTGATGCTTTCCCCCAGTGATTTAAGTGCAGCTACTACAGGCACTACATACAGACTGCCCAACCATTCATTGAATTTGACGATCTCTTCGGCAATGATCCGTTCAGATTCCAGCATGGCCTTCTGTCTCTTGGCATTGTCAATAGTGACTACTTCCTGCAGATCATCTATATCGTAAATAAAAACATTCGGGATAGCGCTAAGGACAGGATCGATATCGCGAGGCACCGCAATATCGATCATTATAATATCCCGGCCGAGCCTGCTCTCCAGGGCTTGCCGGCAATTATCATCACGGATCACATAATGACTGGCAGCAGTACAGCTGATAACGATATCAGCATTGGCCAATTCTGCCGGAAGCTGATCAAAGTAAACCGCCCGTCCATTGAATTCGCGTGCCATTTCCTGTGCACGGTCAAAAGAACGGTTGGAGACGATTACTGACTCAACGCCATTCATCATGAGATGATGTGTAGTCAGTTCACTCATTTCCCCGGCGCCCACTACCAAAACCGTTTTTCCTCCAAGCCCGCCTAATCTCTGGCGAGCTAATTCTACGGCAGCATAGCTTACTGACAGTGGATGCTTTTCGATTATGGTTTCGGTGCGGACCCGCTTACCGACATATATAGCCTTCTGAAACAAGGCATTAAGGACTCCATCAGTAGCTCCGGCTTCTATGCCCTTTTGATAGGCTTCCCTGACCTGTCCCATGATCTGACACTCTCCTATGATCATGGAGTCAAGACCGGAGGTCACTTTAAACAGGTGCATTATGGCATCATAACAGTTGGGCTGGTAGAGATACTGAGCGATCGATTCTTCATCCATACCGGCATAGTCCGCCATAAATTTTTTCAAGATCTCCATGCCAGGTTCGATATCCCTTGCCGTGGCATAGATTTCCGTACGGTTACAGGTCGCCAGTATCAAGGTTCCCTCTACCTCGCTGCAACCCTTGAAATAATCGTAGGCACTATCCAGCGCCGCCCCGGAAATAGCGAATTTTTCCCGGATATCGACAGGTGCCGTTCTATGGTTTAGTCCTGCCAGGAGGACATACATTCTTTCACCCGCTCCTCAACCTTTATTCTATCTCCTGTTTTAAGCAAATCAAGAATATCTGAGTTGACTAATCGTTCAAATATTGCCTTCCTTTGGTCTATATCCGGTACCGTTTCCTTTACCGTATCACGCAGATCCCCCAGTATATCCATGAAATCCCCGTATTCGGGCCCAATAATCTGTTCCATCTGTTCTCGCAGCTTACGGGCAAAAAGCGGACTTTTACCTTCGGTACTAATGGCCAATTGCAAAGAGCCCTGCTTTACCACTGCCGGAACATAAAAATCACAATTAGGCGGATCATCAACTGCATTCACCAATACCCGTCGTTCGCGGCACCAGTCAACTACCCGCTGATTCACCTCTTGATTATCAGTTGCAATAAATACCATGGATGCATCATCAATGTCTTTTACTTCCACGGTACCTTGACGCCAAAAAACCGCCCCCTGATCAGCCAGTTGACATACTCTCTCTTCCGCTGCCGGGCTCACTACGGAAACCATGGCACCGCAATCCAAAAGGCCCTCTATCTTGCGTAAAGCAACCAGGCCCCCGCCGACCACCAGGCATTTTTTACCTTCCAGATTAAGAAAAACCGGAAACAAATGGGCCACTATAACACCCCTTATCTTCCGAACTT
>JBLMZJ010000012.1:0-5583 GCA_050258735.1 Deltaproteobacteria bacterium
TATAATTACAAATCAGGACTCTAGCAGGAGAATTTCGCCAATCAGCGTCTTGGTTTGATAACTCTTTATTGTTGACATAGGCTTACACCATACGTCAAAATAGTATGGTGAAGAAAGTTAAAATGTTCTGAATTTTATGATTTGCAAGGTATTGAGGGAGGAATTGCGATGCCGACCACTCTGATTGACCTGTTTGATGAACAGGTGCAGACTATTCCTGCTGCTCTATATTTAACCCAAACCAACTTCGGCAACCGTCCGGCTAATATGTTTAAGGAAGATGGCAAATGGCGCCTGGTGACTTACAACGATCTCATGAATCGGGTAGAAAAATTGGCCATCGCCCTGATCCGCCTTGGAATAGAACGGGGAGATCATATCGGTATCAAAGCCAATACAAGTGCACGCTGGACTTGGGCTGACCTAGGCTCCATGATGGCGGGAGCGGTAACGGTATCGGTCTATCCCAATTTATCACGTTGGGATACTACTGCAGTGGTAAACCATAGCAAGCTCCGCCTGCTGTTTGTGGAAAGCAAGGCCAAGATGCAGGAGCTTTCCTTCTATGTGTCTGACATGCCATCCTTGCAATACATCGTCTGTATGGAAAAAGGCTTCCGCGGTAACGGCAAAAATACCTTCGGACTGGGAGAATTGATCACCAAGGGCGCTGAGATGTATCCCACCGGTCTAGGCTTGCTCCGATCCCGCATAAAGACCCTGAGTACGGACAGTCCAGCTACCTTAGTATATACCTCGGGAACGGTCGGCAACCTCAAGGCAGCCCTCTTTTCCCATAAAGATATCCTCAATACCTGCACCCGCACTTACCGCCATATGCAGATCCATGGCAAACCTATCGATTCCAATACGGTGAGCCTGGTCATGTTGCCTATATCGCATATTTACGAAAAGATCCACGGCTACTTCTGCCCCCTGTTTGTTGGCGGCTGCCTGGGCTTCATTGCTTCCTATGAAAACCTTATGATCGATATCAACACCATCAGACCCACCTGGATCACCTGGGTTCCACGCCTGGCAAGTCTGCTATTTATCGCTTACCAGAAAGCCTTCATGGGGACGAAGGATGGACGCGTGGCCTGGGAAAAGGCTATGGATGTGGCCGTGCGCACTACGCGGGCCCTGGAGGATGCAGATGGCTATATCGACCTTACCCGTCCTATTACTGAACAACTGGATCCTGCCCTGCGGACTGAATGGATCGAATCATACAACAATGTCTTCTGGCGAGTACATCACTTCCTGGGCGGGCGGGTGATTGGCCTGATTATTGCAGCCGCCCACCTGGATGTCGAGCTGCAAAGGAAATTGGTCGGCATGGGCTTGCCCATTATCCTGGGCTATGGACTTAGCGAAAGCGCTGCCGCCGTTGCTCTTTCCTGCACTGATAAATACAAGATCGGTTGGATATCCGGCCCGGTTCCCGGGGTGGAATTCGAGCTGGACGATGACGGTGAGTTGCTGATGAATGGGGTTGGAGTAATATCCAGCTACTATCTCAATGAAGAAGCCACTAAGGAATGCTTTACTCCTGATGGCTGGTTCCGGACCGGGGATATAGTTGAGATGAATGAGGAAGGCTTCATCCGTGTGGTTGACCGTAAGAAGCTTCTGATCGTACTGGACAATGGAAAAAATATATCGCAGGCCCGCCTCGAAGCGCTGTGCGGAACATCCGCCCTGATCGATCAGGTAGCTATCGTTGGACAGGACCGTGAATATATCAGCGCCCTGATTGTACCCAATTTTGATTTTATTTTGCGGGTCCTCACCAGCCACGGCATCCCCTTCGACAACAGCCAATGCGTCTTTGAGGAAATCGACGGAGTTAGTACCTGCGTCGAGGTCGGCGAAGATATCATAACCAATGATCTGGTACTGGTAGCCATGCAGGATCAGATTGAAATGATAAACAGCAAGCTGCGCGATTATGAAGCCATCAAGCGTTTCCGTCTATTAAAGCGGCGTTACAGTGAGACGAATGGGGAGGTAGGACCTGTCAATAAACTTCGTATGAAAGTGATACTGGAAAGATACGCGGATATTATCGATGAAATGTATAAATAGGCTTCAATAATAACCGGGACCAGGTTTTAATTAACCTGGTCCCTTTCGTTTTACTGTGATATCATCCACGTTTGCTGATAACAAGCCCCGTCGCACCAGCGCTGATTAACACCTCGTCACCAGGCTCGAACTCGCCTTTTATCATTTGCCGGGACAGCGCGGTCTCGACCTCCTGCTGGATCAGCCTTTTCAAGGGACGTGCCCCGTAAGACGGTTCATAACCTTTCTCTGCAAGATAGGCTAGCGCAGGTTTATCCCAGATGAGACTTCCGCGGGTGTTCTGTTTGAACCGCTGAGCAAGCTTACTCAGAAGCAGCTCGGCTATCTGCTCGATCTCTTCTTCCCGCAAAGCATGGAACACAATGGTTTCATCTATACGGTTGAGGAATTCAGGCCTGAAGTTCACCCGCAGCAGACTCAGTACCCGGTTTCTCATATCCTCATAGACCCCGCCCATACTCTGGAAGTCCAGGATCTCCTGACTGCCTATGTTGGAGGTCATAATGATGATACTATTTCTGAAATCAACGACCCTTCCTTTGCCGTCGGTTAAACGGCCATCATCGAGTATCTGCAACAAGATATTGAAAACATCGTAATGGGCCTTTTCGATCTCGTCAAACAATATGACCGCGTAGGGTTTGCGGCGTATGGCTTCGGTCAGCTGACCACCTTCCTCATATCCGACATAGCCGGGTGGAGCACCGATGAGGCGTGCCACACTGTGTTTCTCCATGTACTCCGACATGTCCAGCCGGATCATGCTCTTTTCATCATCAAAAAGTGCTTCAGCCAGAGCCCGTGACAGCTCGGTCTTCCCTACTCCGGTCGGCCCCAGGAAAATAAAGCTTCCAACCGGCCGGTTAGGATCCTTCAGGCCACTGCGTGAGCGGATCACAGCATCACTGACCGCTCTGACTGCCTCTTCCTGACCAATTACCCGCTGGTGCAGGATATCGTCCAGGTGGGCCAGCTTCTCCCGCTCGCCTTCCATCAACCGGCTGACCTGAATACCCGTCCAGCGGCTGACAACCTTGGCTATATCTTCGGCATCCACCTCTTCCTTTAGCAGCATATTATTCTTCTGTTTACCCGCCAATAGTTCTTCTTCCGCTTTCAGCTTGCGTTCAAGATCGTTCAAACGCCCGTATTTTAGTTCAGCTATGCGATTCAGGTCATAATCACGTTCCGCCCGCTCCATCTCCATACGGGTCTCTTCCATTTCCCGCTTGATCTGCCTTACACGGGAAATAGCCTGTTTTTCCGCCTGCCACTGTGCCTGCATCACATCCGACTCGCTGCGCAGATCCTGCAGTTCCTTCAGGATCGAATTCAGCCGCTCACGGGAGGCATGGTCCTTTTCCTTTTCCAGAGCAGCTGCTTCGATCTCCATCTGCATGATACGACGAGTGATCTCATCCAGGTCGGACGGCATGCTGTCGATCTCGGTTCGCAGCCGAGCGGCCGCCTCATCCATCATGTCAATGGCCTTGTCCGGCAGAAAACGGTCCGATATATAGCGATCCGAAAGGACCGCGGCCGCTACCAGAGCGGAATCCTGTATACGCACACCGTGATGGACCTCATAGCGCTCCTTTAACCCGCGGAGTATGGATATGGTATCCTCAATCGAAGGCGGGTTTACCATGACCGGTTGAAAGCGCCGCTCCAGAGCTGCATCTTTTTCGATATGTTTGCGGTACTCACTAATGGTTGTGGCCCCGATAGCCTTCAGTTCACCCCGGGCCAGCATAGGTTTGAGAAGGTTGCTGGCATCCATGGCACCTTCCGCGGCACCGGCACCCACTACCGTATGCAGCTCGTCGATAAACAGGATGATTTGACCATTCGAGTTTTCCACTTCTTTGAGTACTGCTTTCAGTCTCTCCTCAAACTCTCCGCGATACTTGGCTCCAGCCACCAGGGCCCCCATGTCCAGGGCGATCACCTGTTTATCTTTCAACCCTTCCGGAACATCCCCGGCCACGATACGGCGGGCCAGTCCTTCAGCAATAGCAGTCTTGCCGACACCAGGTTCTCCAATCAGGACCGGATTGTTCTTGGTGCGGCGGGATAGGATCTCCATCACCCGTCGGATCTCATCATCCCGGCCGATTACCGGGTCCAGTTTGCCTTCCCTGGCCAGTTTGATCAGATCGCGGCCGTAACGCTCCAGGGCTTCGTAGCTCTCCTCCGGGTTATCTGAGGTCACTCGCTGGGAGCCACGTACTCTCCTTAAAGAGTTCAGTATGACATCACGAGTAATTCCGCTGTTGCCGAATAGATTACGCAGATCGTTTTCTCCCTCACCGATCAGCCCCAGCAGGAGATGTTCCACACTGATATATTCATCTTTGAGAGCAGCAGCCTCTTTTTCCGCCTGACCCAATACCCGGGCCAGGGAGCCGCTCATGCCCACAGCTCCGTCATATCCATATACCGCCGGGGTTTTATCCAGTAGTCCTGCCAACTGTCCTTCAAAGGCATTGCTATTGATCCCCGCCTGCTCCAGGATGCGCCCGGCGATACCCTCTTCGTCCTGGAGCAAAGCCATGAGCAGATGTTTGCCGTTTATCTCCTGGTGATGTTTTTGGGCAGCCAGGCTTTGAGCCTCCCCCAGGGCCTGCCGTGATTTCTGGGTATAGCGTTCTATGTTCATGGTATCACCTCATCTTCCGTAAAGTTCGAAGCTCACTATCCAATTCTTCGATCCTGTCCAGCAGGTCGACTATTATTGCTGCACCGTTGAGGTTGAGCCCCAGGGCTTTCTTCAATCGCAGTATTTTATTGATACGCCAGGCATAATCTGTGCTTATCAATTCTCCGCTGGTTTCGATCAGGCCCAGGTCTTCCATCAATGCAACTATATCCGGGTGCAGATCGAAGTTAGCCAGCGGAATGTATTCTTCATTGTCATGGTAATGGATCTTTATTATATTCATGCCTGGTCTCCCCCTTCCTGTCTGTCGTCCTGGCTGTGTGAGCGATGAACATTTCGTATTTTCTGGATCCTTCGGTACAGATCCTGCTCTTCCTCACTTATGTTCCGGGGGAGATCTATCCTGATCACGACATATTGGTCACCGCGTGCGCCGTCCCGAGCAGGCCAGCCCTTGCCCTTAAGCCGCAGTTTCTTGCCGCTGTGGCTGTGGGGAGGGATAGTAAGGTGGACCGTACCATCCAGGGTGGGAATGGATACCCGGTCTCCCAGAACGGCTTGTTCCGGATGCAGCAGTACAGTGTTTTCCACATCGTTTCCTTTGACCTGAAAAACAGGATGCGGCAAGAGATGCACCTTGAGGTGCAGGTCACCCCGTGGCCCTCCGCCGACCCCTTCTCCACCCTGACCTTTCAGGCGGATACGGCTGCCTTCAAAGACCCCGACCGGTATCTTCACCTCCAGGGTCCGGGCTTGACGAACTGACCCGGTTCCGCCGCAGCTGCGGCAGAAACTTCGATCAATTATCCCCTGGCCCCTGCATTCAGGACAGATAG
>JBLMZJ010000013.1:0-4915 GCA_050258735.1 Deltaproteobacteria bacterium
CTTTTTACTCTTGGCTTGTTGAGCCTGTAACCTTCCGAAAAAGGCTACATCTTTTCGCACTTTAGTCTTGCTGTTCTGTTTTATCAAGAACTTGGCGCCCAGTCTTACCGGGCCTCCTGCGGGCCCATTTGGGGCTCACGCGCAAAAATAATATTATCATGGGTCAACAATCATGTCAAGAGATTTCGCAACTTGTCTTAAACAATCTATTCTTTTACTAATACAACATAATTGCCTTTAAAAGGGCTTTTACACAATGGGCAATTTTCAACCCGGCTGATATGAGCATCCCCATATCGTACGGTAACTTAAAGCTAGACTGTGCAATCCCTTTCGAACTAGTCCGTGAACACCCGCCTTCTTGAGCATCTAGTCGTCTATTTGAGAAATATTATGATGTAGCAGGCGCTTACTAGTCTGTATCCTGTTCGCCGTTTATGACCGAATAGGGCATATCCTGTTTATCTTTATAGTTTACATAGGTCCGGGGAACATCTCCTATGATAATAGTCTCGGCCAGAGGTACGATGGTTGATACCTTTATTTCTTCATCCATCAACGGAACTGCTATCTTCATTTTGGTACTGATTCGGCAATATATCAAATGTCTAGTCTGGTTGACTCCGGCTTCATCAAACTTATTTATGATATCTACATGAACCTGGCCGCAGGGCAAGACTTTCACCCTGATCTTCGGACCATATCCGGCCAGCAGTGTTACCCCGGTGATTTGGCCCAGAGGTATGGATACGGTCTGTTCATCCATCTGACCCATGTTTTTCGTGATGCTCTCTGTTGTATCGGCCATGATCCGGTTTATAACGATGGTATCAGGCTGCAGCAACACGATTCTGCCGCTTTCATCCTTGTGGATCCGGACCAGATCTTCATAACTGGTTTTGCCTACTACCTCCCGGTTTATGATCTGGTTGATGGCCTCGGTTTCCGATGCTTGCACCTTCGCCTGGGCTATAGCCAGGACGCTGGCTTTGATCCTTATATCGAAAACAATCAAAGATACTATGATCAAAAGTATCAGCATAGCTATGCCTGCCAGTTTAAACTTATGGCTCAGCACTATATCACTCCCCCGCTTATAATATATGAAGAGTAGTCACATAGAGTGAACACTTTAGATAAATATCCGGCCACTTCATAGATCCAAATCAAATCTCTTTTTTGCATAGTATTTACTGATGTTATAAACTGAGTACTGAGGCATCGGGCACAGATCCCTGCTTAAGGTATGTCTTTTATTCACATAGTATTGAATATACAGGAGTGATCAGTTTGAGTGATATTAGGGTTCGTTTTGCGCCAAGTCCTACCGGTACGCTCCATATAGGGGGAGCCCGTACTGCTTTGTTCAACTGGCTGTTTGCCAAGCATAACAACGGCAGATTCATTCTCCGCCTGGAAGATACAGATATGACCAGGTCTACTGATGAATCCGCCCGGGGCATTCTGGAAGGGCTGCAATGGTTGGGGATAGAATGGGATGAGGGACCTGACAAGGGTGGTGACTTCGGCCCTTACCGGCAAAGTGACCGGTCAAAGATCTATCAGGATTACATACAGATGCTGCTGGATAACGGGCAGGCATATTACTGTTTCTGTACCCCGGAAGAACTGCAGGCCGGCCGTGAAAGGGCCCGGGAGGAAAAACGCGATTATCTTTATGATGGTAAATGCCGCAGCCTTACTCCAAATGAAATTGAAGAAAAACTCCGGGCTGGTCAAAAAGCAGTGATAAGATTCAAAACACCTGCGCAGGGTTTCACCGTCGTCGATGATCTGATCAGAGGCCAGGTATCATTCAACAATGAGCTGATGGACGACTTCATCATTGTCAAATCTGATGGCTGGCCCACCTATAACTTTGCGGTGGTGGTCGACGATGCCTCCATGAAGATATCCCATGTTATCCGAGCCGAGGAGCACTTGTCCAACACACCCAAACAACTGCTGATCTATCAGGGTCTTAACATTGCTCCGCCGCGATTCGCTCACGTATCGATGATACTGGCACCGGACCGCAGCAAGCTGTCAAAAAGACATGGGGCTACATCCGTGCAGGAATTCCGGGATGAGGGATATCTCCCTGAGGCGATAATGAATTACCTGGCTCTTTTGGGGTGGTCAAGTGGTGAGGATATTGACTTCTGGAAACCGCAAGAGATTATTTCACGTTTCAGCCTGGATGATATATCTCGTTCACCTGCTGTCTATGATATCGAAAAACTGGCCTGGATGAACGGGCACTACCTGGCTGAAGCTGATCCAGAACGACTTTATAATCTGCTGTTTAGTAATGCTGCAGCCAAGGGTTGGATAAGGCCTGATAATAAGAACTATTTTATTCAGGTGATATCTCTTATTAAAACCCGGGCGAAAAAGCTTGGCGATATATTAAACGAGGCTGACTACTTCTTTGAAGACGGATTTGCTTATGATGAAAAGGGATACAATAAGTACTTTAAAAACGACAATGCCGCGGATATTTTAGACGCAGCACTCTCTATCGTTAATAACATTTCTGAGTTTGACTCCGTGAGCTTGGAAGAACAATACCGCGGTAAAGCGGCAGCTATGGGTATAAAGGCCGGCGCTCTCATCCATCCCACCCGTCTGGCTCTTTCCGGCAGGACGAATACTCCGGGTCTTTTTGATGTCATGGAGATACTGGGCCGGGAACGTTGTATCAAGCGCCTTGAGCGTGCAAAAGGGGTTATTTAATAAAAGTCCTGAATTACCGGGCTCGACTCCCCCAAATAATTTGCCAGAAAAGGTTTTATTCCTTTGACAAGCGTCTCTGGCTGTATTATAATAATTTTCGCGCGGGTTATGCGCTTGCAGCCGGATGGTGTAGTGGTAGCACGACTGACTCTGGATCAGTTCGCCAGGGTTCGAATCCTTGTCCGGCTGCCATAAGGCCCCATCGTCTAGAGGCCTAGGATGCCGCCCTCTCAAGGCGGAGACAGGGGTTCGATTCCCCTTGGGGCTACCAAAAAGAATAAAAAAGGCTTCTCATTTATTGAGGAGCCTTTTTTCTTTATATGTGCATATGTTCATGCCGTCATCAGCCGGATATTAAGCGGCTGCGTTGGACTTTTTTGCAGTTTCCATGGTTTTGGAGATGTTATCCATCGAGGCAGACATCATCTCGCGGCTCATAGATTGAATGCTATCCTGAGCCTTGACCAACTGGCTATATAACATTTCTGCCATCTTGGCGCTCTCTTCCCATGCATTCTTGCTGTTCTCCACCACTTGACGAGAATAGGCCTCGAATCTTTCGCGGCTCCAATTAACGTTATCCAGCCAGATGTTCCACATGCCCATGATCTTGTCACTTGAATACAAAGACCGAAGAGTATCAAAGCTATTATCAAACATACTTGAATCCTCCATTCTTTTGTATAGATTATTTTAGGAGCAACCCTGGAACAACCCCTGTGGTCGGCCCCCCCTTTCATACACTCCTGATCATCCCAGAGTATAAATGTTTTGATCAATGCTATATTATGCAATAAATATGCCAGCAACCAGTTATAACCTTTTTTCGCAGGCAAATCGGTGTTTGGCGAAGCAGCTACAAACAATTCTATTCACGCAAGGTGCTAATCATGTTACAAAAATGTAATGCCCAAAGGGGCATTGGTTACAAAATTGTCATACTCCCTTGCTAAAGTCAGGCATTAATAGTGACCTTGATAAACTTGCGTTTGCCTACCTGAACGACCATATTTTCTTCGAGCACAAGGTTCTCATCATTCTGCCTGGTACCGTTCACCTTAACCGCACCCTGCTGCAGCATCCGTTTACCTTCGCTGCTGGAGTCTACCATTCCGCTTTCCTGCAGGAATTTGGGCAGCCAGATCTCCCGATCGCTGATTTGGATAACCGGGATGTCATCGGGGATGTCACCTTGGGAGAAAACTAGTTTGAATCTCTCTTCAGCTTTATCTGCTTCCTCCTCACTATGATATGCAGTTATTATATGTTTGGCTAACCTTATTTTTACATCCCTCGGATTAACCTCACTTTTCTCCATGGCAAGCCGGAATGACTTGATCTCTTCCATCGGTACGCGGGTCAGCAGCTCAAAATAGCGAACGATCAAGTTATCAGGAATCGACATGACCTTGCCGAACATATCGTAAGGTCCATCATTTACCCCGATGTAGTTACCCAAGCTCTTGCTCATTTTCTGGACTCCATCGGTACCTTCCAGGATCGGCATCATCAATGCGATCTGCGGCTCAAAACCGTATTCCTTCTGAAGATTACGACCAACCAGCAGATTGAACTTTTGATCGGTGCCACCAAGCTCAACGTCAGCACGGAGTTCAACTGAATCATAACCCTGCATCAATGGATACATGAGTTCATGAACGCCGATCGGCAATCCCTCTTTGTAACGTTTGGCAAAATCATCTCTTTCCAGCATTCGAGCCACCGTGTACCGGCCAGCCAGATTCAGAACATCTACAAAATTCATTTTCATCAGCCAGTGGCTGTTAAAATGGATAATAGTCTTGTCCGGATCCAGTACCTTAAATATCTGTTCTTTGTAAGTAGCAGCATTAGCGTTAACTTCTTCTTCGGTCAGCTGTTTCCTGGTCTCCGATTTTCCGCTGGGATCACCAATGCGTCCGGTAAAATCACCAATGATAAGGTGAACTTCATGACCGAGGTCCTGAAATTGACGTAATTTGTTCAGCACCACGGTATGCCCCAGGTGGATGTCCGGAGCAGTGGGGTCAAGCCCCAGTTTTATCCTCAAAGGCTGCCCATTTTTGACGGACCGGTAGAGCTTTTGTTTCAGTTCCTCCTCGGGAACTATCTCTGCAACTCCACGGCGAATCATTTCCATCTGGGCCTGGACCTTTTTTTCAATGCTCTCCACGGGCTT
>JBLMZJ010000014.1:0-4799 GCA_050258735.1 Deltaproteobacteria bacterium
CCCGCAGGGGCAAATTTGATTTTTTCAGCACTACCCTGCTGGTCAGCCCCATGCAGAAGCATGAGCTAATTAGGGATTTGGGAGAAGCTATGGGAGAGAAATATGGGGTTCCCTTTCTATATCAGGATTTTAGGCCCGGCTTTAAGGAGACTGTAATCAGGTCCCGTGATATAGGTCTCTACCGCCAACAGTATTGCGGATGTCTGTACAGCGAATATGAACGCTATGCTAAGCCGGTACTAAAAGCCAAACCTGCCGTCCGGGAGTCGGCAAGATGATAAATATTCATGATCTGGATAGCTATAGATTTGAAGTACCGGAAGAGTTGATCGCCCAGTATCCGATCGAACCGCGCGATTCTTCTCGTTTGTTGGTTCTATCCCGCGAGGATGGTGATATTACCGACACCAGTTTTAATAATATAGTCAATTATCTTCGAGCCGGTGATACCCTGGTATTAAATGATACCCGGGTGATACCGGCACGTTTGTTTGGGCGCAAACCCAGCGGTGCACGGGTAGAGATACTGCTGCTCAGGAAAACGCAGGACAGTTGGGAAGCACTGGTCCGGCCGGCCAGGAGGCTCAGACCGGGGGACCGGGTGATACTGGATGTACCGGGCAGCAAGAACGAAGATGATGACAGGATAGAGCTGGAGATACAAGCGGAAATGGATATGTCAGGAGGACGCCAGGTACGTTTTTGTAATTGCAATGACGAAATGAATTGTATCGAGGCGTTGGGCCATATGCCGCTGCCGCCATACATAAAACGTTTGGCGGAAAATGAAGACAACCGCAGGTATCAGACAGTATATGCTAATCAGACTGGTTCGGCTGCCGCACCAACTGCGGGTCTGCATTTTACCCGGAACTTGTTATCAGATATCGATGCGCGGGGTATCAATATAGTCAAAGTGCTTCTTCATGTCGGGTTGGGCACCTTTAGACCGGTCAGCACTTCAGATATTCGCCAGCACCAGATGCATTACGAGTATTGTCAAATAAGCAGGGAGGCTGCAGTTGTACTCAACCATACCCGCCAGCAGGGGGGGCGCATAGTTGCTGTCGGTACAACAGTTGTCCGAACCCTGGAGTCTTTTTATAGTGAACAGGGATTTGGGTATGGAGAAATGCAGACCAATCGTTTTATTTATCCGGGATATCAATTTAAGGGAATTGACGCCATGATAACAAATTTCCATCTGCCTGGATCTTCGCTTATAATGCTAGTGTCAGCTTTTGCTGGGTATGAGAATACAATGTCAGCCTATCGCCATGCCATAGAGGACCGATATCGCTTTTTCAGCTTTGGCGATGCCATGCTCATCATATAATCGCGAAGGGCAGGAAACTATGCTATCTTTTGAAATAATCAAATACGATAAAGCTTCACCGGCCAGGTTGGGAAGGCTTAATACCAATCACGGACCGGTCGATACACCTGTATTTATGCCGGTGGGAACTCAGGCCACGGTCAAGACCATGACTCCGCCGGAATTATACGAAATAGGGGTCGATATCATCCTGGCCAACACCTATCACCTGTATTTACGCCCGGGCGAAGATCTGGTCGCTGAGGCAGGTGGGCTCCATTCCTTCATGAATTGGGGGAAAAGCATTCTTACCGACAGCGGCGGGTTTCAGGTATTCAGCCTGAGCAAGCTGCGTAAGATAAATGATGACGGGGTTTACTTCAATTCGCACATAGATGGTTCTACTCATTTTCTGGATCCAGAAAAGGTCATGGAAATCGAGCAAGCCCTGGGAGCGGATATTGCCATGTGTTTTGATGAGTGTTCGCCTTATCCCTGTTCTTATGAGGAAGCCGAAAGAGCTGTTATACGCACAACAAAATGGGCCGAGCGCTGCCGCAAGGCGCATAATGCGGATGATCAGTCATTGTTTGGTATCGTACAAGGCAACGTTTTCCCCGATTTACGGGAGAAAAGCACCAGGGAACTTTTAGAGTTCGATTTCCCGGGCTATGCTATCGGCGGGCTGAGTGTGGGAGAGCCCAAGGCTGATATGTATAGCATCCTGGAGACTACCGCAGCGCTTTTGCCCGTGGAAAAACCGCGCTACCTGATGGGAGTCGGTGAACCGGAGGATCTGCTGGCTGGTGTGGCAAGAGGAATAGATATGTTTGATTGTGTTCTGCCTACCCGACTGGCTCGCCACGGAACAGCATATACCAGCCGAGGCAAACTTACGGTGCGAAATGCCGGGTGTGCCCGTGATTTCTGCCCCTTAGATGAAGATTGTACGTGCCAGGTCTGTAAAAATTACAGCCGTGCTTATATAAGACATTTGATAAAGTCAGGAGAAATTCTAGCTCTGCGCCTGCTTACTTACCATAATATTTACTTTTTGACGCAATTGATGGAGAATATTAGACGTGCTATTGCCCAAGATAACTTATCCAGTTTCGCTAATCAATTTCTTATGAGGTATCAACAAGGGTGATTGTTAAAATGCGTTATCAGCATTTCAGCAGGATTTCCATAAGTTGTGGCGAATAGTAATAAAGTTTTATTAAAAATTAGGGAGTGATGTTTAGATTGAAGAATTCTCAGGCCTGGTTAACGGTAGTAGCCTATTTTGTTATCTTCATCGGCATTTTTTATGTGTTTGCTATCATGCCGCGCAAGAAGCAGGAAAAGAAGCACAATGAGCTGATGGACACCCTGAAAAAGGGAGAGAAAGTGGTTACTATCGGTGGAATAAAAGGTACCATAACCAGAGTTAAGGATGAAACAGTGATGCTCAAGGTAAATGATACGACCGAGATCGAGTTTTTAAAGAAGGCTATAGCATACCGTGAGGGAGAAGAATAGGTGACCGGTCTTAGTGAGATCAAGGCTGACCCACTGGTGAGGACCATGATCATTAAGGGCAACGAACACCTTGGAGCCATGGGATATACTGATCACGGGCATCTTCATATCAGTATGGTTAGTGGCCTTTCCAGAGAGATCCTGCAAAAACTTGGTTATGATGAACGTATGGCGGAACTGGCTGGTATTGCTGGCTACATGCACGATATCGGCAATGTGGTCAACCGCAACGGACATAGTCAGAGCGGTGCCATGATGGCTATGGAGATACTAAGCCGTCTGGATATAGATCCGGACGAGATTTCCATAATCGCTGCTGCTATAGGTAATCATGATGAAGGCAGCGGGCATCCGGTCAACCCGGTTGCTGCAGCACTGATTCTTGCCGACAAGTCACATGTTCACCGTAATCGCGTAAGAAATACTGATATCGCTACATTCGATATTCACGATCGTGTCAACTATGCAGTCGAATATTCTCTGCTTGACATCGACGAAGAAAACAAGGTAATAACCATGGATTTGGCTATTGAAACCGAGATTTGCCCGGTCATGGAATACTTTGAGATTTTCCTCAGCCGGATGTTGATGTGCCAGAGGGCTGCTAATTACCTGGGTTGCAGGTTTGAATTGATCATCAATGGAGCAAAGTTGCTCTGATGATGAGGGGACGGAGAGAAATTATTATTTCATGTCGGATGCCCGGATATAATGAGCCGGGTCCCTTGAGATAAATGCAAAGTAGTTGGAAGGAGGAAAAAAGTTGAACAAGAATACAAGCATATTCTTTACATCGCTGGTCGTTCTGGTCCTTGCAGCTTTATTGTTTTTTGCCGGCAAGCCCATAATCAACAGCATGAACCTGGGACTGGATCTGCGCGGCGGGTTGAGAGTCGTGCTTCAGGCGCAGGAGAAGTCCGGCAAGGAAGTTACCAAGGACACCCTGCAGAAGGCAGTAGGTATCCTGCGTGACAGGGTAGACAAGCTGGGTGTTAAAGAGACTGCTCTCTACCAGCAGGGTACTGACAGGGTGGTCGTTGAGATAGCTGGAACTAGTGATCCGGAGTCAGCGGTAGACATCCTTAAAAATACTGCGGAACTGGAGTTTTGGGACGAGCAGGGCAAGGTCCTGGTTACTGGCAAGCATTTGACTGATGCCAAAGCTGAGTCGGCCGGAACACAAGGCAGCGGAGCCTTTGATGTAGCTATAAGCTTCGATAAAGAGGGAGCCAAGCAATTTGCTGATGCCACCACTGCGAATGTCGGTAAAACCATCGCTATTGTTCTTGATGGCAAGGCCATCAGTACACCGACGGTAAAAGTGCCGATAACTGACGGGAACGCCATTATAGAAGGTGACTTTACAGCCAAGGAAGCTGAGGAGCTGGCGGTACTGCTTCGCTCCGGTGCTCTGCCCGTGAGCCTCAAGGTCATTGAGAAAAGATCGATCGGGCCCACCCTGGGTGCCGATTCACTGCAAAAAAGTATCAATGCCGGTATCGTAGGACTGGTAGCCATACTGGTATTCATGCTTGGTTATTATCGTTTACCGGGTCTGGTTGCTGACATCTCGCTGGTCCTGTATGGTATCGCAGTATTGGGGGTGATGGCCTTGCTGCACTCGGTCCTGACCTTGCCAGGCATCGCCGGCTTCGTCTTGGGCATAGGTATGGCGGTCGATGCCAACGTCATCATCTATGAACGACTGAAGGAAGAACTGCGCATGGGCAAGACCCTGCAGGCGGCTATAGAATCGGGCTATGGCCGTGCATTCTGGACCATATTCGATTCGAACATGACCACCTTGATAACAGCGATAATACTGTACTTCCTGGGGACTGGACCCATAAGAGGGTTTGCGGTCACCCTGACCATCGGTATCATAGCCAGTATGATAATTGCCTTGTATTTTACCAAATGGATGCTGGTGATGTGCTCGAATATCACCAAGAACCAGAAGTTA
>JBLMZJ010000015.1:0-18248 GCA_050258735.1 Deltaproteobacteria bacterium
TGCCGATGATGGACTGGAAATCACGGACGATCATGGGATAGGGATGCGGCCCTACCACCGAGCCGATACACATATGCGAGTACTCGAAGCTGGCGATAAAGTCACGGAAGGCTTCATTGGTCGCATCCTTCAATGTTTCGCTGCCTTTTTTTACCTCACACACCTCGGCTCCCAGCATCTTCATGCGGAAAACATTGAGCCGCTGCCTTTCTACATCCTTTGCCCCCATATAGACACTGCATTCCATGCCCAGCACTGCCGCTGCCGTTGCGGTAGCCACCCCATGCTGACCGGCTCCGGTTTCGGCAATAAGTCGTTTTTTACCCATCCGGCGGGCCAGCAGGGCCTGGCCGATGGTGTTGTTGATCTTGTGGGATCCGGTATGGTTGAGGTCCTCACGTTTCAGGTAAATGCGAGCTCCGCCCAATTCGTCACTTAAACCTTTGGCATAATACAGTGGCGACTGACGTCCCACGTAATTCTGCATATAATAATCGAACTCCTCATGAAATGCCGGATCAGCTTGGAGTTCACGATAAACCTTTTCGATCCCGTCCAGAGCGGGGATCAAGGTCTCCGGAACGAAGCGCCCACCGTATCTGCCAAAATATCCTCTGTTATCAGGATTCATACCTGTCGGCCTCCCTTACTTGCTTGATAAATTGCTCCATCCGATAGGGGTCTTTGCCCCCGGTCGGGTACTCTACCCCGCTGGATACGTCTACTGCCAGCGGTTTCATCCTGCCAATGGCCGCGGGCACATTCTCCGGATTCAACCCGCCCGCCAGCATTATTTTTTCATGATCCCTTAAGGTTCCCAGCCACTCCCAGTTGAAGCTGTGCCCGGTGCCTCCGCGGATCTCGGTCAGACTGTGTGTGTCAAAACCATATGCCCACGGACGCCATCGTTTTATATCATTTTCATCTGCCGGTCCGGTGAGGCTGAAGACCTTGATAGCCGGCACCGGCAATTCGTCCAGATATTCGGGCGGTTCCTCCCCGTGCAGTTGGACCATGTCCAGGGAACAATACCGGACTATATCCAAAACCTTCTCCAGATCTTCATTGACAAAAACCCCGATCTTGGCGATGCCTCCGCCCAGAGAGGCATTGATGATTGCTGCCGTATCCAGGTCTATCCGGCGGCGGGAGGGAGCAAAAACCTCCCCAATGGCCCAGGCACCAAGGCGCTGAGCCGTCACAGCCTCTTCGAGGCGGGTTATGCCGCAAAACTTGACCAGTGTCACTCCTGACACCTCCCTGTCGCATACAGGATCTGCCGCAGCTTCAAACCGGGATCCGGGGCCGATACCAAAGCCTCTCCGATCAGGGCGGCGTGGAAACCAGCATTTTGCAGGTTTCTTAGATCAGTATGGTCACGGATACCGCTCTCACTGACCCGGACTACGCCTTCCGGCATGTCATCGACGAGCTGCAAACTGTTCACAAGACTAATCGTGAAATCCTTAAGATTACGGTTGTTGATGCCGACCAATTGCACCGGCAGATCACGAGATATGTGTAATTCGTCCCGGTCATGCACTTCCAGCAGAATATAAAGTCCCAACTGGTCAGCCTTTTCACTCAAACTTAACAAACTGGCATAATCGTGCATGGCTGCAATGAGCAGGATGATATCGGCCCCCAATAGAACCGATTCATACAATTGAACAGCATCCAGGATAAAATCCTTGCGCAATACCGGTAAGTCAACTGCTGATTTTACTTGAGTCAGATAATCCCTGTCCCCCTGGAAGAAATCTTGATCGGTTATGACCGATACAGCACCGGCACCGTTTCGCTGATAGCTCTTAGCCAGGCTGACCGGTTCAAAATCGGCACACAACACTCCTTTGACCGGCGAAGCCTTCTTCACCTCGGCAATGACCGCAATATTCCCATCTGTCCGGCATAAGAAGGGGCGAGGATCGATCACGTCGCGCGGTTTTACCTCGGATATATCCATACTGATCTTCAATTCTTCTATTTCCCTGCGTTTAGCCGCCGCTATCCGTTCCAACAAAAGTATCACCCTATCATTGGTAATGAAATATCAACCTAATTGACTAAAACCTTATCCCGGCTGTAGCTGATCATGTTGCGCAGTGTCAGATCGGATTTGCCGGAATCGATTGCCTCGGCAGCTACAACCATACCATCCTTGATACCTTCAGCCCTTCCTGCCGCCATGATGGCAGCAGCCGCATTAAGCAGCACCGCCTGCCGGTATGGCCCGGTTTCACCGTTTAAGACCCCTTCCAGGATACGGGCATTCATCTCGCGGCCTCCGCCTTTTATGGTTTCCAGCGGGTATAACTCCAGCCCTAGTTCCAGCGGATCCAGACGGTACTGCTGGCTCCCCAGCGGACTGGCGTCATAGATCTCGGTAATACCGGCCGGATTGATTTCATCCATTCCATTTTCACCATGTACCACCAGGGCTCGTTTGCGTCCCAGGCTGGTCAGGGTAGTGGCGATCGCCTCCTGTAGATGAGGATCGAATATCCCCATCACCTGGTAGCTCAAGCGGCAGGGGTTGATCAATGGCCCCAGGAAATTGAATATGGTAGTCACCCCCAGTGATCGCCGCAGCGGGCCGACTGCCTTCATGATAGGATGATAATGAGGAGCAAATAGGAAGGTTATCCCGACCTTATCCAACATTCTGCGAGCCTCGTCCGGGGTCAATTCGATGTTGACACCCAGGGCCTCCAGTACGTCGGCACTGCCAACGCTGCCGGTAACCGCACGGTTGCCATGTTTGGCCACCGGCACCCCACAGCTGGCCACAACTATAGCAGCAGCTGTAGAAATATTGAAGGTCCCTAGTCCGTCGCCGCCGGTCCCGCAGGTATCCAATAATTCTGAATCGCTGTCCACCGTCACGGCCTCCTCGTATAATGCCTGAACAAAGCCGGAAAGCTCAGTTGCCCTTTCCTTGCGGGTGCGCATGGCGGTAAGGAAAGCCGCTGCTTTAACCTCCGGTATATTGTCATGGAGCAGCATACGGGCCGTCTCGTAAGCTTCATTCTAGCTTAATGGTTCTCCCCCCACCACAGTTTTCAGATAATGATCAAACATGATAAAGTCTCCTTTCCCCGACATAAAATCTGATCAATGGTCGCAGCAATACAGAAACGACCAGCATTGTCTCTAAATATCGTTCAATTGGAAAAATGAAAAAGTCAGCATTAAGACGGCTAACTGCGCCATCGACGCAGTCCCTGGTTGGAAGCGGTAGTATTGCAGTATGATTGAGAAGTTCCGGGCATAGAAAAGCAACAGGAAACTTGCCCTGCACAGAAGGAGAATGGGGTTTCCACACCTTGCGGACCCTTTTGTCTTATATAAATTGAAAAACCAGCACACGACAATGTGCTGGTCAGAAATGACTTCAACCTGCTCATCTCGTCTCGTTCTCCTCTACTCGTCTATACTCGTCTCGTCATATGGAATTGTCTGTTATAAATTTAACTGGCAGCTTTGTTTTTGTCAATAACCAATTTTCCAGAAACCGTCCCCAATGCCTCTGTTTCTAGATATATTTAAAGCGAAAGGGCATGTCGCGTTTAATGGCCCGTTTTATATTATGGATTGCCACTCGGCTGTCTTCGTGGGTCTGGGGGCTGATGATCATGCTAAAGGCCCAACAAAGACCGATCCATGGCATGATCCTGGTCATAAAGGGCTCACCGGCGGGATAGCGCAGATGCACCATAGGGTGCAGGCCGGCATCTTTTAGCTGCCCGGCCAGTTTTAAGTCATTTATCCCGGTAAAGGTCTGGTATTCCGCCAGATCAAAATCCTCGTCTTCGTTTTTGCTCCGCTTTGGACTAAACATCCGCTTCAGCTTCATCTTTTTTACATCTGAATTGCTGAGCATGAATTCGAAAAATTTATATCGCCTGGACTTGGTCAGAGTGGTAGGGTCTGCTATGGTAACGATCAGGCCCTGTTCGGAAAGACTACTGGCCGCAGCCTGGAGCAGCTTTATAGGATCCTTGAAATGATGGACTGCCGAAGAAAATACGATGAGATCGTACTTTTGCCCCTGCTCCAGGAAGGAGAAGGCATCCCCCAGGACCACTTCCACACCCTCTATCTTTTGTTTTTCGATGCGGTTCCGCGCAATGTCCAGCATCTTGTCGGAACAATCGACCAGGGTAGCCTGGCAGGCCGGGTCACACCCCTTTAATACAAAAGCTGCCTTTCCCGCACCTCCGCACATATCCACGGCGCGGACCGGCCGCTCCAGTTTGTCAGCCAGATGTTCCAGCACCGCTTTGAAAATTATCTCGTATTCTATGTAGGAATAGCGCGGTTCCTCAAAGTCCTGATAGAAGCTGATGATGTGATCCTGATCGTATTTTTCGATATTGGCCTGCAGGATATCATCTTCCGAATAGTCCGTCCATCGTTTCGGCTTTTCCATATTCTCCTCCATGTCGTTGAATTAACTACCTGTTGGCTATATTAATACGTTTAGTGTCGTAGTTTCTCCTGCTTGGGTCAAAAATTATTAGAATGAAACAGAAACTGGCATTTTGGCGCGATACTTTCCCGATGCAAGAAAACAGCGGGAGTGTTAAAATAAGCAGGATGTGGTTACGGCCAGAACGGGAAGGAAGCGCTTATGCTCAAGAACAAAGGGATGGCGATCATGCTGATCACCCTGCTGCTGTCAGTCAGCAGGCCAATACTGGCTGCCGATACATCCGGCGGCAATACCGGAACAGGCCAATCTTCTCACCTATCTATCGAAGCACAGGCAGCTATCGTTATGGATCAGGCAGGACACATACTTTACAAGAAAAACGAGCAGATCAGGATGTATCCGGCCAGTACCACCAAGATACTTACGGCCTTGCTGGCGGTCGAAAACTGCGATTTAAACGAGACAGTAACCGTTGGGCCGGAGATCAGCATGATTCCGATCACCTCCGGCCGGTGCGGTCTTGAGCAGGGAGAGTCTATCACCATGCGGGATATGCTTTATGGTATGCTGCTGCGTTCGGGTAATGATGCTGCCGCAGCCATTGCTGTCTTTATAGCCCGGAGAGCCAATCCGGACATTACTATGAATGAGCAGGAGGCCCTGGGCGAATTCAGCTGGATGATGAATCAACGTGCGCAGGAGCTGGGGGCCAAAGATTCTCATTTCGTCAATCCCCATGGGCTGCATGAACCTGAACACTATTCCACGGCGCGAGACCTGGCCCTCATCGCCATAACAGCTATGCAAGACCCCTTCTTGAAAGAAGTAGTAGCCACACCTTCGTATTCACCGGCCGGCAGGACCGATAAGGCCACCGGTCAGGCATTGGTCTGGATCAATACCAATAAACTGCTGGATAAACAGAGTCCCTTTTATATGGCATATGCCACCGGGATCAAGACCGGTCATACCGAGGAGGCCGGTTACTGCTTGGTATCATCAGCTCGCAGCAGTCATGGTCAGGTTTATGCAATTGTGCTCAACTCCACTCAGAATGGAGTATGGAAAGATTCCGCTCAATTGTTGGATTACGGATTGGCCCATTCCCAACCGATCAATGAGGAACAAGAAAGCCCGGCTAAAAAAGCCAAACTCCCTACCCCCACTCTGCCCAAATGGACCTATTTGCTCATGTTTGCCAGCGGGGTTGCATTACTGGTTTTCGTCGGAATGGGTTTTTCCCGGTTGGCCTCTAAAAACAGCTCCCAACCTTAATCATGACTTGGTCTTATGGGGAACCTCTTTCTTGAAATGTTCATCTATTATCTTCTCCGCCAGGCGTTTCTGCAAAGCAGCCTGGGATACCAGGAACATGACCATAAGGAACCACTCTACCTGTTCCAGATCTCCGCATCCCATATCCGCCGTCATCTTCTGTATGCTTTCCATTTTATCGGCACACACGGAATTAAAATCAGTTGAGTGATCACGATTTATTGCCTGCGTCAGGCTATATATCTGGTCAACTGAAGCAGCGATACTGCTGGCGCTGTATCCGGTTTTACCCTCACCCGGGTTTAGGAGCGGGCCGAATAACATAGAAATATCATTAATGGATAGAATATGCTTGGAACTGTATACCAGGATCAACAGGGCAATATGCTCGCGGCTGTACTTTTTCTTGCTGGGAGGCATGAGAAGACCGGCCTTGGTATAGTTATTGATCATGGTCTTGGTCAATAATTTATCCTTTTCATGCCGTTTCAGATGGGCCAATTTCTTATCGATAAAGGCGTTGACCTGGTCAACATAAAGATCGATATCAGGTATGTCGTTAAGAGGGACCTCCTCAAACAATAAGACCTCATCGATGATCTTGCTCAGTTCGCTGTGATTGAACATATTGATGCCTCCGTTTCTTAGGTTCTTATAAAAGATTAAAACAAAAAAATATAGGTATTGCAATTGATAAACTCATGTAATAGTATTGTATTATACTTAACATAGTTTTAAAAACTACGTGTCGCTTTTTGGTATAAAGCGGTTATTGGAAGGGAGCCGGTATAGAAATGAAAGTTATCATGATAGAACCCAAGGCCCCGGGCAAGCACGTATTCAGCACGGTCAACATGCCCAGGCTGGGCCTGCCCATTCTGGGAACCCTCCTGAAAAAAGCGGGACATCAAGTTGAACTCGTTTTGGGTTCCCGCCGGGATATCAGCCTTTCTCATATCAGCAATGCTGACCTGGTAGCGATATCCACTACAACTTCGACTGTTGTAGAAGCCTATCATCTGGCTGATTTCGCTCGCAGTCAGGGCAAACCCGTCATAATGGGAGGTGCCCATGTCACCTTCCTGGCAGAAGAGGCTCTGGATCATTGCGACTATGTTTGCCGCGGTGAGGCTGACCTGACTTTTATGGACTTGATTGCCTGTATCGAACAGGGTGGATCCCCGGTGGAAATACCCGGGGTATCCTATCGCACTGATGAAGGCATCGTCCATAACCCCCGTCCCGACTGGGTAGATGTTAACCGCGTCCCCTTCCCTGATTTATCGCTGTTCAAAGGCTTGAAGATGTCCACCTATCCGGTCGCCACCTCCCGGGGATGCCCCTTCGACTGCACTTTTTGCAGCGTAACTCCTATGTTTGGCCGCAAATATCGCTGCCTGGAAATCGAAGGAGTACTTGAAGAACTGGTGCCCTACAAAGGCAAGAAGGTCTTCTTTATCGATGATAACTTCACCGCCAACCCGCGGCGTTCCAAGGAACTTATGCGGGAGATGATAGAGCGGGATATCCGGCCTTCCTGGTGGTGCGCTCAGGTAAGGACCGATGCCGCCCGTGATGAAGAATTGTTAAAACTTATGCGGGACAGCGGCTGCCGTACCGTCTTCGTTGGACTGGAGTCAATAAACCCCAAGACCCTGGCCAGCTACAACAAAAAGCAGGACGTAGAAGATATCGAGTACTGTATCAGTCGATTCCACGATTTCGGAATAATGGTCCACGGGATGTTCGTCTTCGGGGCTGATGATGATACCGTTGAGACCATCGAAGATACCCTGGCCTTCGCTCGCCGCAACCGCATCGATACGGTTCAGTTCATGATTCTGACACCGCTGCCGGGCTCCCGCACCTTTGAAGAGTTAGCCGAGGCTGACCGGCTGCTTTCCCGGGATTGGAACCTTTATGATGCTCATCATGTAGTATTCCAACCAGCCTTAATGACGCCTTATGAACTGCAGACAGCTACCATGTCCGCCTTCCGCCGTTTTTACTCATTTGGCAGTATACTGCAAAACATACCCATTACCGGGTTCCAGTCGGCAGCCTTCCGGGCGGTAGGATTCTGGCTTTCGCGCCGCTGGGAGCATGACAATGGCTGGTATTACAAATATCTGCAGAGTATTTCCCGCCAGGATATACTTACGGGCTGGCGCAGGAGTCTTTCCAGAAGCATTGAGACTTTCAAACTGCGCAAGCTAAAATACCTGTCCAGCGAGAAATTGATCGATATTGAAATGACCGAACAGGAAGGCACCTTTGTGATTAACCTTAAGGGTTATCTTAATGACTTCGCCCTGGGCGAGACCTTCAAGACTCTTTACAGCAATGTCCCTGGCTGGTATCAGAATATACGCATTAACATAGAAGATCTGACCTTCTCCTCGGACAAGATCATGCTTAAATTCATCCAGAAATTGGACCAACTTGCTCAGAAAGCCCGCAGCGTGGAGGTCAAGCCGTCCATCAGCAATAATCGTCTGCTCACTGTGCTGAAGAAATATGATCTCAATCTGCCGGGATTCAGTATATCCTAGATCTGCTGCCGGTTGCCGATCCCAACTTCATACCGATTTGATCAGCCCGGAGCTCTTACATCTGCTGCCATTCTTCATAAAGCGGTTCTGTGAGCGTGCTGTTTTTGCCCCGGGCCCCAGTTTAATCTTCGGGGCTGACCGCGGGGAAGGCCACCTTCTGCAGCCAGGCGCCCTTGAACAAGAGATAGCAGCCTATCAACAGTTGAAGCAGTATAGACAGCAGTTTTTCATAAATGAACCCGTGCTGCATGCTGGTGTCCCAAACCGTACTAACACTATATATGTACAAACCATTGGAGATAAGCCTGACCACTTCCGGCAGGGCCTGCACCACCAGTACCATACCCATGATCTTCATGGCAATCTTGAATACAGCCTTTTCTGATTCCAATTCGTCTTCCTGATCCGGCCATAACCTGGAAACCAGTTTACGTGTACCCAGCAGCAGATAAAGACCTGCCCCCAGTGTAACTATAGGCACGACGATTGAGCAGACTAGCATCCAAGGAGCAGGCTGTCCTTGTAAATCAGCAAGACTGCTCCATTGTAGGACAGCCTGAACCATTCCATTGATCAGGGTGATCGTCCCCAAGACCTTAAGTCCTACGGAAAGCCACCCCTTATAAGACATTCCCATCATAGCAGCTCCTCCTCTCAGGCCCATCATTTCCATTATTATACTCCGGCTCCCATCTATGTAGCAGCACTTTTTCCCGCTTTATTGAACGTATCCCAAATCCCGCCGGCCAATGCGAATAGCTTTTCTGCTTCTTCTCATACTAGGCTTATAGGATTATCAGGAGGCTGTCAGGAATTGAACGCTATCGAAACCCATGACCTTACCAAATACTACGGCAAACAACCGGGTATAATCGAACTGAATCTCGAGGTGGAAGAAGGAGAGATCTTCGGTTTTATCGGTCCCAACGGCGCGGGTAAATCCACCACCATAAGAACACTGCTGGGGCTGATCCATGCTACGAAGGGCATCGCAACTATTTTCGGAAAGAGCTGTATCGAGAATCCGGAGGTGAGAAAGGAAGTCGGCTATCTCCCCTCCGAGGTTTTCTACTACGATAACATGAGGGTTATCGACCTGCTCAATTATTCCGCCAGTTTCTATAACAAGAACTGTACTAAAAGGATCAACGAGCTTGCGGAGGTTATGGAGCTTGACCTGAGAAAGAAAATCGACGATCTTTCGTTTGGCAACAAGAAGAAGGTGGGTATAGTGCAGGGGCTGCTCCATGAACCGAAGCTGATCATACTTGATGAACCTACCGGCGGGCTGGATCCACTGATGCAGCAGAGATTCTTTGAACTTATAAGATTGGAAAACCAAAAGGGCGCCACAGTGTTCTTTTCATCACATATTCTTATCGAAGTGCAGCGCATGTGCAGCCGTGTAGCGTTAATCAAAGAGGGCAGGATAATCGAGATCGAAAGGATGAACAACCTGCAAGAGCACAACTACAAGAGAATCGTTATCGAGGCGCAATTCGATATTGCCAGGGAGCTTTTAGATATCGAGGGTGTGAGCAAGCTTGAGGTGAAGGATAATACAGCGGATTTTATATTTCGCGGCAACATCAATTGGGTAATGCAAAAAATTGCAAACATTGAGCTGACTGACATATCTATCACTGAACCCGATCTGGAAGAGATATTCATGCATTATTACGCAAAGGAGCACTGATCGGCATGAATATTTATCTCAATGAGCTCAGGTCCCTTCGTAAAGCCACAATAATATGGACTTGCGCAATTATTGCGCTGGCAGCACTTTACTTATCTATTTACCCCGGTGTTGAAAAGGATGCGGCAGGATTCAGAGATGTGTTGAGCAACTATCCCGCATCCGTAAGGGCCATGCTGGGCATTTCGCTGGATACTGTCACTTCCCTTCCAGGCTTTTATTCGATGGTATTAAGCTTTGTTACCCTCTGCGGGGCGATCCAAGCCATGATCTTCGGTGTTTCCATTCTATCCCGAGAAACTCTTGGAAGAACTGTGGATTTTCTTTTTGTTAAACCCGTATCGAGAGCTGCCATTCTCAACGCCAAACTCCTGGCCGCCTTGACCACGATATTGGCTGCAGATGTGTTGTACTATGCGGTGGTTACAATTTTCGCGAACAATATTAAACCGGATTACAACCATAGACTATTCTTAATGATAAATGGAACTCTGCTTTTCATTCAGCTTATTTATCTCGCCTTGGGAATTTTGGTTTCAGTTGTGGTTCCCAGGCTTAAAGCCACACTTTCGGTTTCGCTCGGCATAGTATTTGGATTTTATTTCATCGGGGCTTTTTTCGCCGCCGACAAAAATGATTTAGCCCGCTTTATCTCGCCTTTTAGATATTTTGACACTCAATATATCATTACCACTTCCAGCTACGAACTCCCTTATCTGCTGGCTGGTTTAACCATAATTATTGCAGCGCTTAGCGCAAGTTACTTGATTTATTTGAGGATGGATATCCATGCCGCGCGATAATACGACAACCGGCTGTGGCTGAAGGAGGTCGCCATGAATATCTTTTTTAGAGAACTCAAGGCCAACAGGAAGTCATTGATCATATGGAGCATATGCATGTTCCTTTTGGTGCTGAGCGGCATGGCTAAATATAAAGCCTATTCAAGTGCCGGAGCAGCAACTGCTCTTTTTTTGAGCATGCCGCGTTCAATTCGAATCCTGCTTGGATTTGGTTCGTTCGATGTAACTACCATCAGCGGTTTCTTCGCATTGCTTTTTCTATATATTGAGTTTGCGGCGGCCCTCCACGCCGCTCTGCTGGGTGCCGGCATCATAGCCAAGGAGGAACGGGATAAAACAACAGAGTATCTAATGACTAAACCCGTTTCAAGGACCACTGTCATTACCGCCAAGCTGATAGCTGCTCTCATAAATATAATAGTTATAAATGTAGTGTCCCTGGTTTCTTCCATCTTCATAGTCGCAACATATAACCAGGGCACTGATATCTCGGGCAAAATATCAATATTCTTTTTAAGCATGTTCATCGTTCAGCTTATTTTCCTGTCACTTGGTGCGTTCATGGCGGCTTTTATGAGGAATCCCAAATCTGCAGGATCTTTTGCCGTGGCGGTATTATTAATTGGGTTTGTGATATCTAAACTTACGGACTTTACAGAAACCCTGAACTTTCTTAACCTGTTTTCACCTTTCAAATATTTCAACTTTTATAAATTAGAGTCAGGTCGTGGTCTCGACTCAAGCATTGTTATCCTCTCACTGGTGCTTGTCGCTATTTTTTTTACTTCAACCTATTATTTTTATCAAAAAAGAGATCTGAATGTTTAGCTTAGTACCAGTTTGAGCGGAAAATTCGCCTTCTGCCTTTAGGCTTGTTTAATATAGACAGCAAAAGTTTATAGCAGTATTATTCGGACAGGTGGTGCTAATCTGGCTTAACCAACCTCTCTTTTTCCATAATACTCGCCTCCGGCATTTATTCCCGATCCTCACCAAATACAGACAACCGGCTGCGTTAAGCCTAGCCGGTTGATCCAGAATAGTATAAAAATTATTGCATATTACTCATCTACCTGGGCTACCGCCCGAATCCATCCGCCAGAGGCACCCTTGATCTTGACCGGGAAACAGAAGAAGTTAAATCCATACGGAGGAAGAGTATCTAGGTTGGTCAATTTCTCGATATGGCAATATCCCTGTTCGATGCTGGCGAAGTGACCTTCCCATATGATCGAGGGATCCTTCTTCTCCGCATACTCGGCAGCAATCAGCGGAAGCGGGCGATCCCAACTCCAGGCATCTGTTCCTACTACTTTTATACCCTGGTTTATCAGCCAGAGGGTGGCTGCTTTCCCCATGCCGCAGCCCTTTATGAGGTACTCGGGTTTGCCCCAAAACTTGTCGGCACCGGTCATAGCCAGAACGATGTCTCCCGGCTGCAGGCGATACTCGATCCTTTGCAGTTCACGTTGGATATCCTCCGGTTGTACCAGATAACCGTCGGGCAGCTGGCGGAAATCCAGCACTACTCCGTTACCTACGCACCAGTCCAGCGGCACCTCATCTATGGTAAGTGCTTTGACCCCGCCGTCCATGGTCGGGTGGTAATGCCAGGGGGCATCCAGGTGAGTCCCCGAATGAGTGGATAACTGTACTAACTCCAGAGCCCAACCCAACCCAACCCTCCCGGCAGGTCTTCCTTGGGCAGCCCGGGGAAGAACATCAACATGCTCTCGCTGCCAGTCTCATGATCTATGTACTGTATATTGGGTATCATTGCCGGGGGGTCACTGGGTATCCCGTTTTCAATAGCAATACTCAGATCGACATAGCGTTTGGCCAATTGGCACCCTCCTCAACTTTTTCCATAATTATATATCTTTTTATCATAGTGGTCCTGTAAACTATGATTATTAGGATAAATGGGGGAAAGGTATGGAGATACGACCTGTTAAAGCAGAAGAGATCGCACCGGCTTGCGAATTGGTCATGAGATGCTTCAATGCCTTTATCGCCCCTGGTTATAGCCTGGCGGGCTGCCAGGAGTTTACCTCATTTGCTGATCCTGCAGCCATGAGAGAAAGGATCGCAAAGAGCAGTTTTGTCCTTGCAGCGATCAATGAGGATATGATTATTGGAATGATAGAAATACGTGGTCAATATCACGTGGCCTTGTTCGATGTGGACCCGGATCATCAACGCCAGGGGATAGGCCGTCGTCTGATGGACGCTGCAATCGAACGCTGCCGTCAGTTCAGACCAAACCTGGAACGGATCACTGTCAATTCAGCCCCCGGGGCTGTAGTTGTCTATCAACGCCTGGGCTTTATAGCTACCGCAGCCGAACAGGAGACTAACGGTATTCGTTATGTTCCGATGGAACTGATCCTGGTATGAATACTATACCTTTATTAAGTCTGTTTTAAGAGGATCTGCCGAGGCTGGAAGCCGAACCGGGCATAAAAACCAAGGACCTCTTCGTTGCCTACCGCCGCCACGACAATCTTGTCATAGGTCCCCTGCTGATCCATCCAGCTTAAGGAGCGTTTTACCATGGTCTCGCCGATCCGCTGCCCCCGGAACTCATCTTCAACATATATAGATTCCAGTTCCCCCTGTTTGAAACGATTGATGCTGCTTATACAATAAGCAACCGGCTTTCTAGTAGCATAATCCTCCGCTATCTCTACCAAAACCATTCCGTCCCGGGCCTTATCCTCCAGCATCCGTTTGCGTATATTGAAATTGATTGCTTCAAACTCATGGCGAAAATGTTCGGAGCGAGCCTTGTGATGTTCTATAAGCTTCCACCATAACGGCTCGATCGCGTCCAATAGCTCCTTTTGCCCTGAAATGTAGGTTATCATTGATCCCCACCCCCTGTTTTACAGACTCGATACCGCACTCTCCAGACGCTGTAAGGCTTCCCTTACCACTGACCGCGGGCACCCGATATTTATACGTTGAAACCCTTTGCCCTCGTCACCGAAGATATGCCCCGGCGAAAGGATCAGCCGGGCATTATCCCGAATAAACCGGTTCATTTCTTTATCATCCATGCCCAAACCGCGGCAATCCAGCCAGACCAAAAACGTTCCCTCAGATTCGATCACCTTGATTTGCGGTATCCGCTCCTCGACGAAGGATTTGACCAGAAGATAATTATCCTGCACATAGATCATAAGGTCATCAAGCCAGGCTTCACCACAGGTGTAGGCCGCCTCTACAGCCGTGACGGCAAATACATTAGGCATATCCATACCGCTGCTGTTCAGGATGTGCCGGTAGGCAGTACGGAGCTTTTCATTGGGAATGATGGTGCTGGCCGCCTCAATACCCGCTATATTAAAGGTCTTGCTGGGAGCATTGACTATAGCCGAGCTCTGTTCCAGTTCCGGAAATAGGGCAGCCAGCACTGTATGCCGATGACCGGGAAAAATCAGATCACAATGTATTTCATCACTGATGATCACTATATCACGCTCGAGACAAAACTCACCCAATTCCTTCAGTTCTTCGGGACTCCATACTCTGCCCCCAGGATTATGGGGACTGCATAGTATCATGACTCTGGTCCGCGAAGTTATCCTGGTTTTCAGACTGCTCAGATCCATCCGGTATTTGCCGTCCTCCAGAACCAGCGGATTCCTTACCAGTTGACAGCCATTACTGCGGATTACTGTGTAGAAGGGTGGGTAGACCGGGGTCTGGATAATGACCTGATCGCCGGGATGAGTATAGGCCCGGACCAGCATACCAAGTGAGGCTACTACTCCCGGGCTATTGTCTATCCACTCACGCCGGGCCTCCCAGCCGTAACGTTTCATCATCCATTTCAGCAAGACCTCGTACCAATTGTCCCAACAACCGGCATAACCGAATACTCCATGCCGGGCCCGGGCTTCCAGGGCAGCGATTACCTCTGGCGGCGATTTGAAATCCATATCGGCCACCCACATGGGAAGAAGATCACCCCTTACGTCATCCCATTTAAAGCAATTGGTTCCTCTTCTCTCCACTATTTCATCAAAGTCGTACATTGGTGATCCTCCCGGATGTCGTATTGCTTTCGATAAGCAGACCAGTTCTAACATACTTGATAATACATTATTATCTCATAATGGTACAGTCAGCCCAAATGATCAAACCATTGCACTACGTCCAAATTAAACACGAAGTTGAGGCACAAGTAAGCCCCGCGATGAAGCGTACATGGAGCACGTCGATCGAGCGGGGCTTATTCATAGCAATCGGTTTCAAAGCACTGATCGAACCGGATCGTTAAATATCGCGAGTCCAGAGAGAGGCCATGCCCGGGCCGCCGCCGACACATAGAGAGGCACCGCCAGTCGTCTTGCCCTGTCGCTCCAATTCGTAATAAAGGCTTACGATGATACGCAGAGCGGTGCAGCCTACCGGGTGGCCCAAGGCAATACCGGAACCATTAAGGTTGACGTTGTCGAAACTCATGTCGATACCGTATTCTTTCCTGAGCAACTTCTTGACTCCCAGAACCTGAGCGGCAAAGGCTTCGTTTATCTCCCAATAATCCACGTCTTTATACTTCATGCCCGCCTGTTTCAGGCATTTAGGAATAGCTACGGCCGGCCCCAGACCCATGACCTTGGCATCTACCCCCTCCGTACATACATTTATCAGTTTCATCAGGGGTTTGATACCTAGTTCATCTGCCTTTTTCCTGGTCATAAAAACGGCGGCAGCTGAAGCATCATTAAGTCCTGAAGCATTAGCGGCAGTAGTTACCCCGTTTTTGTTGAAGGCCGGCGGTAGTTTCGCCATCTTGTCCAGGCTCGGATCTTTAATAGGATGTTCATCAGTATCAAAAACAGTTATACCCTTCTTGCCTGGTATTTCCACCGGAACGATCTCTCGTTTAAAAACACCGGCAGCAACACCAGCATTGGCCCGCATGTGGCTCATCAATGCCAGTTCATCGCACTCCTGCCGGGTTATACCGTAGATCTCCGCGACCCGGTCGGCTGTGGTTCCCATATGCCCCTGGGCAAGGGCGCAGACCAATCCGTCGGACAGCATGGCATCTTCAAGTTTACCAGGTCCCATGCGGTATCCCGAGCGGGCATTCTGCAGTAGGTAAGGAATGTTGCTCATGCTCTCGGTACCGATCACCAAAGCGATATCGGTTTTGCCCAGCATCAGACTCATAGCTGCGATCTCGGTTGCCCGCATCCCGGACGCACAGTTCTGCGAGATCTCACAGGCACCTGACTTGACATCCATCCCTATAGCCATAGCCACCTGGCGCGGCGGAAGGGAACCATTACCATGATGCAGACACATACCCAATACCAGTTCATCGATCATCTTGGGATCGATCCCCGCCCGTTTTAGCGCCTCAGCCCCCGCTATAGCCGAGAGTTGATTGGCCCTTACACTCTTCAGGCTCCCCAGGTAATCCCCGATAGCGGTGCGGCACGCGCTGACCATCACAACGTCATTGATCTCTCTGGACATTTTCTAACCCCCTAATATATTTTAGGATTTGAAAATGCAAGAACTATTCCATACCCCCAACGCCTGATGTTTAAATATCTTCTTGGAATGCGATGCCGTTTTCACCCCCACCTGGAACCTTGAATAGCCGTAAAAACCAAGGGGTCCTTACGACCGGGGCGTACTCATCCGCTGCATATCGGCATCTCCTGCGTGCGTTAATGCAACATCCATTGCAGTTTTGCACGCGGGAAGGTGGCACGGGGATAAACAGCAGGTGGCAATATTGCGGGGAATGCCGCAGGAAACTTGAAGAGTAGTATTATTTCCGTGTTCAAAAAAAAAAAGGTCTTCGCTGTACCGCGAAGACCTTTCTTATAAACCGACCTTATTGCTTAAGGGTTCGTAGTTGCTGTGGTTGAATCAGTCGAAGTTCCGGTCTGAGTCCCGGTATCAGTGCCGGTTCCAGTATCAGTGGTGGTGTTAGTTCCGGTGTCAGTGGTAGTGCAGGTGCTATTATCACCGGTGGTACCGGTATTGTCTCCGGTAGTTGAATCACCGGAATCCGTCGTTGTTCCGTCATCTTCTTCATCCTCTATGTTCTCTACTGCCTTCGCCAGCATAGAGGCAACTTCAGCTCTGGTTATCTTGCTGTTGGGATTGAACTTGCCGTCAGGTCTGCCAAACACGATGCCCGCTTCACGCAGCGCAATTATGTAGCCAAGATCTTCTGAAGAAATCAGTACAGAATCACTGAAGGTATACTCAGCCGAATCGACGGGTTCCAGTCCCAGAGCCTTGGCCAGCATTACCGCGGTCTGCGCCCGGCTGGCCTGGACCGAACTATGAAAGCGGTTCATATTAACGATCTGCAGTTTGGTGGCTTCCTGAGCTTCATCCTGGGCCCACTCCGGAACGTCCTCGCCAACTGTGGTATCGGTGGTTCCTTCCTCGGTTGTAGTACCAGTGGTTCCCGTAGTGGTCGTGCTATCACTGTTTGTTTCCGTAGTCGTGGTCTCCCCGGTAGTCTCTTCAGGGCTGACCAGTTCAGCCATGTTTACTGCAATAACCATAGCCTCAACTGAAGTGATCGGTGCGTCGGGTTTAAAGCTCCCATCAGTATAGCCGCTCATCAGGCCCAATTTTTGCACCTTTTCGATATTGGAACTGGACCAATGTTTGCTGGTGTCCGTAAATTTCTTCTTGGCCACTTCACTGCGCTTCTGCTGCAGATTGTCCTTGATGACGTCTACCTGCTTTTCGCTCTTGTTTTTCAGGACCTTGTTTTCAGAGGATTTGCCTGTCTGCCCCTTCTGACTTGGGCCATTGGTGTTCTTCGATTTATCAATGCCGGAAGAGGACCCCTTATCAGATTTGCTGCTGTTAGCGGATGACTGGTCGACCGCACCCTTGCTGCTGCCGTTCCCATTACCGCTGCTGACACTGCTGTTCCCGCCACCATTTCCACCACCGCCTTTTGCCATCACTGGCAAAGCGATTAACAGCAACGACATTACAACGACCAGTACAAAAGAAAATTTCTTCAACGCATCCCAACCTCCTTATAACCATTTTTCATTTGTCACACTATTCATTCTATACCATGTCTTGACCAACTTCTTTAGGCCCCTTTTCCTATTTTGTATTGCCTTTTGTCTCATTCTGGGACCTTAATTTGTCATAAAATAAATATTAATTCAGCCCCGCTCTATTAGCAACATCCTACCATTGTCCCTAAAGGGGGCCGTCATATCGGACATCTGCCTTCGCTACCGCTTGTCATATGTCTCGATCTGTCCGCAAGCCCGCAAGGGCTGACTCGCGACGACCACATCTGAAATGCAGCATTTCAGATACATAAAATTAGAGGACCCGATTTATCGAATCCTCTAATAAATATAATTCCTGGCGACGTCCTACTCTCCCACATCTGAAATGCAGTACCATCGGCGCAGGAGAGCTTAACTGCCGTGTTCGGTATGGGAACGGGTGTGACCTCTCCGCCATTGTCACCA
>JBLMZJ010000016.1:0-20470 GCA_050258735.1 Deltaproteobacteria bacterium
GAGCTAAGCTATTTTCTTTGTTAGCCATTTAAACACCTTTCCTCTCGTTAATTTAGTAGCTTGAACAACTCTACTTTAACGGAAAGGTGTTTTTTTGTATAACTTGTTGACGCCACCCGCATAGCGGGTGGTTTATTATTTCGCTTCGCTCAACAGGCTAAAGCCCATAATTACAAGAAGCAGAGGGATGGCCCTCTGCTTCTGTGAATTATTCGTTTTCTCAGTTTTATTTGCCTTTGAAAACCGCCTTTTCCTTGGCCAGGAAAGCTCCCATGCCGGCCTTCTGATCCTCGGTGGCAAAGCAGATGCCAAAGAGGTCGGCCTCGATGGACATCGCCGTGTCGATGTCGGTCTGGATGCCTTTGTTGATGGCTGCCTTGGAGAATTTGACCGCCAGGGGCGCGTTACTGATGATCTTTTTGGCCAGTTTCTTGGCCTCATCCATCAGGCTCTCGACCGGATAGACGTGGTTGACCAGGCCGATGCGCATAGCTTCTTCAGCATTGATGACATTGGCGGAGAGGATCAATTCCATCGCCCGGCCTTCGCCTACCAGACGGGGCAGACGTTGGGTGCCGCCGAAACCGGGGGTGATACCCAGTCCAACTTCGGGCTGACCGAATTTAGCTTTGTCTGATGCCAATCTGATATCTGCCGCCATAGCCAGTTCACAACCGCCGCCCAGGGCAAAACCGTTAACTGCTGCAATGACCGGTTTCTCCAGTTTTTCTATCTGGCGGAAAGCCCATCCGCCAGTAATACCGAATTCCCTGCCTTCGGTAGCGGTCAATCCGGACATTTCCTTGATATCTGCCCCGGCTACGAATGCCTTATCCCCCGCCCCGGTGATGATCAGAGCTTTTATCTCGTCGTCAGCCGCCACATCGGCTGCCGCCTGCCCGAGTTCCTTGAGCACATCCGTATTCAGCGCATTCATTGCCTCCGGGCGGTTGATGTAGAGTATTCCTATACCAGCTTCCTTTTCCAGTAACAAGTAGCTATACGCCATTTCAACACCTCCTGCATATATTGTTTATTATTCCCCCATAAAAATCAATTTCATTTTTCCAGTATTTATTAACAAAACTGAGGGTGACAGCTCGTCAATTGTGGCATTTACTTCCGTGCATTCATATGCTGTTTAATGGGTACTATATCGTTGAATAGACCATCGGGAGATTTGATTATTCAGAACTCCTGACGGCCTTTCATATAAAGAAAGGGAAGAGTTCGCTCTTCCCTTTCAGCTTGTTTAAAAGATTTTTTTGCGGTTTAGAGACCGATGCGATCCAGCTCGCTCTCATCCGGTTCAGCATCATCAAACTTGGGTATGGTGATCCGGGAGGAGTCGTCGCGCAGGTCGTGGATGCAGCCTTCTTTCATGTAAAAGGTCTCGTTCTTGCCTACGTGAACGATTATCTCCAAACCGCCCTCGGCAGTCAGGGGATAAACGGCCTCGCCGATGCGGAGGATCTCCGGTATGGGGCCTTCGCCTTCGAATAATAAGCCGTATTTTCTGAGTTTGATGGCTTTGAGGTTCATCCGCATGAGATCCGCAAATGCATCCTTGGCAGTCTCAGCCACCTTTGTCATGTCGATGCTCCTGGTATTCTTAAAAATGAGACGTACTTCAAAGGTCATTTTTCCCGTGTTCGGCATGTAACCACCCTCCTTAAATGCTTATCTTTTTTCTATATCTTTCCTCTATTGATTCAACATATCACACTTTGCCAGTGCTGTAAACAACCGATTTCTTGCGGTTTCACCTTATTTAATATCAGTATTTGATATAATCGATCGGCATTCCGCATGATGAGCAGCTGTGCCCGGTCAGGTGGACCAGCCTGGTCTGGTAAAGATTGCGCTGGATCAATACTTCCCCGCAATTCAGGCAGGCGGTGGAATTGGTCTCTCCGGCCAGATTGCCCAGGTAGACGAAATCCAGATGTTCCCGCGCCTTCTCCCGGGCTCTGACCATGACGTCTTCTGGCGTGGCCGGCCGGTCAAAGGTAAAGGCGGGGTGGTAGCGGGAAAGGTGCAGTGGTATGTGGGGGTCGATACCGGCCAGCCAGGTCGCCAGATCTCCGATCTCAGCCGGATCATCATTTTCTCCCGGAATTATCAGGGTGGTGATCTCCACATGGCATTCGGATGCTGCCAGTTCCACGTTTTCCATCACCTTTTCCAGTTTGCCGCGGCAATGCTTTTTATAGAATTCGGGATCGAAGGACTTGACATCGATGTTCATGGCGTCGACCAGTGGCAATAGGTGGCGCAGCGGTTCACGCTCGATGTAGCCATTGGTGACCAGAACTACCTTTTGCCCCAGTTCTTGCAGACGGGCTGCGCATTCCAGCACGTATTCATACCAGATACTTGGTTCGTTATAGGTAAAGGCCACTCCAACCGAGCCTTCCCGCACAGCTTGCAGGGTCATGGTCTCCAGCCAATGGCCGTTGCGGACGTAGCTGCCGGGTCGGGGGATCATCTGGCTGCCGGTCACTTCAGCCCCTGGCTCCCCGATACCCTGCCTGTTTACAGTGCGGCCGGCATGTGCCAGGCTATAATTCTGGCAAAAGGGACAGAAGAGATTGCAGCCAAAGGTGCCCAATGACAAGATATTTGAGCCCGGATAGAAGTGATAGAGGGGCTTTTTCTCAATAGGATCGAGGGCCAGGGAAGAGATCTCCTCGTAGTTTTCCGTATAGAGTTCCCCGCCCTGGTTGAGGCGTACACCGCAGAGACCTGTCTCTCCCTTTTTCAGACGACAATGATGGGGGCAGAGCACACACCGAACTCTGCCTTCCTCCAGTTTCTCATAATACATGGCCTGATGCCGGGGCATATAGTCACCTACCGGTCAGTTATATTGGGCAGATATGGCCGCTCCTTGCCATCCATGGCACCGCGGCACTAGTCCATCCATGGACGTCGGAATCCGCCCCTACAGATTATCGTTTCAGAAGAACTGTGTTAATCTGTGGTTAAATCTGTGGCTAAATTTCCTTCCCCTACTTGTATCTCGTTACCTCGAAGCGTTCTATCCTATATTCCTCATTGGGTAAGATCCCGGCCTTCTGCAGGGCGATCAACAGCTGTTCCTCTACAGTATCCACCCCTTCCAGGTCGGGCAGCAGCAGGCCGCGGCGTCTTCCGGTAGAGACGATCACGCCGTACCGTTTGGGATCCAGCTCGGAACGCAGGGCGGGTTCCGCTTCTCCCAGTACATCAACTGAATAGACCAGTTCAGGCAGTTCAGCGGGTTCAATAACAGAAAAACGTGGATCTTCGGTGGCAGCGGCAATGGCATTGTGCTGGATCTCGGCCAGGAGATTGCCGTAGACCGGAGCGATGGTGCCGATGCAGCCTCGCAGCTGTCCATTTCTTTTCAGGGAGACAAATGCTCCGGCCTTCTGTTTTTTAAGTTCCTCCATCCCGGGCGGGGACGGGGGGATCTCCCCTTTTTCTATGTAGCTCTCCAGGGTCATGCGTGCCCAGGCTACCGGCAGGCTTTCCCGCTGACGCTTGGCCTCTATCTCCTTCAGCTTGTCCCTTTTGATCTCGGGAAGCAGGCTGTCGCGCTCTTCACCGGGAACAAAACCGGCGGTGAGATAGCCGACTCCGAAGGGTCCTTCATAGGAGAAGACCCGCGAGTTGAATTCATATCCATCCAGGGCTCCCAGCATGATGACCAGCGAGCGGAATCCGCACTCACCGGCATTATTGCGCAGGTCCTCCGGCATATTTACAAAAGAGACTACATCGCCCTTTTCCAGTAATTCCTTGACCAGGGCATCAAAACGGGCCCCATCCGGATGATACTGATAAGGTCCTTCATCCTTAAGGAAATGCGACATATCTCCGGAGGCTACTATGGCGATATTGCGTCCAAGGGCATCGGCGGCATCCCGAATGAACCCGCCGAAAGCGTACAGCTCCATCAGCGGCAGATAACCAATGGAAATGGCTGCCACCGGAACATTGGGCAGGCCGGCCTGCTGCAGGTAATAGAGCGGTACCAGGATACCGTGGTCGATACGGTGTTGCAGCTGGTTGTTGCGAGCCAGTTCGTCGTCCAGAACGATAAAATTGGTCAAGGCCGAATTGCTGCGGGCCTCGATCTCCTTGAGCAGTTCCAGGTCGTTGCGGGCGCTGATGCCTATACTGCAGCCGAAGTTTGCGAAGTCGCCTTGCAACTGTTTGCCCCCCAGCGCTGAGAGGGCATCGGAAAAGATGTTGCCATGGGGAGTCAGAAATACTATGGTTTCCGGGCAGCTGTCCACCAATTCCCGGGCCAGTTCCTGCATACCCTGGCGGGTCTTGCTGACGTCTTTGATCCGGGCCCCGCCTATTTCGGGGATGAGCAAAGGCGGATGTGGAGACAGCGCGGTATACGTGATCATATGTTTCACTCCTTATCAAGGATTGCCCGGACCTTCGCTCTGCTTGATACCCAGTTCCTCTTGAGCCGCCCGGGTGATACCGGAAAAAATCGCGTAGGACACCTTGGATTGATATTCCGGATCGGTCAAAAGACTGGCTTCGCGGGGATTGGATATGAAGCCTACTTCAACGATGACCGCTGGCATTCGGGTCTTTTTCAAAACGAAATAATTGCCGCCCGCTGCCTTGCGTTTAGTATTCCCCAATACCCTCTTTAATTCCTCCTGGATAGCCCCAGCGATCATTTTACTTTTTTCATCGCCGGGTTCATAGAAGGTCTGGGCCCCGGACCAAGAGCTGCCCAACTCGGCATTGGTATGGATGCTGATCATAAGATCGGCTTTGGCCTCATTGGCGCGGCGCACCCTGGTGTTCATATCTTTGCGTTTGCGATCGCGGATACGGCCCTGAAAATCATCTCCGGCCAGATCCTTACCATTTTCCCGGAGCAGGATGACGGCGGCTCCGCCCTGGCTTAGATCCCGGGCCAACCGCTTGCCAATGGCCAGAGTGATATCCTTTTCCACCACGTTCCCCCGGGAGGCTCCGGTGTCGATGCCGCCGTGCCCCGGGTCGATAACGATGATCTGGTTGGCCACGGCATAGGAAAAGACCTCCTGATCGACCGGCGGTCCCTGCGCCAGGAAAACCAGGGCCAGGATCAGCAGCCCGCCCACTACCAAATACGCCGTGCGTTTCCGGATGACATAAACCCTCCTCAAACGAATGACCTCCACCCCCGTCAGCTATCATTTCCTTACTTATATATGCCTGCCAGGAACGAAATAAGCCCAACCGGGGTCGTCCCCCGATCGGGCTCGCGGAATATTTATTGAATGGACTCTAATTTTTAGGAAATCGATAACCATATCCCAAACTGCCGGGTCGAAATACCAGCTCCCATGACCGTGATCGACCAGTTCGAAACGGGCGTTGGGGATGCGCTCCGCCATGGCCCGGAGCACCTCCGGCGGCTGGCTGCCGTCATAACGGCCGTTGAAAACCAGGGTATCGGCCTTGATCAGATGCAGCCGACCAAAGGCGTCATGTTTTAAAACCGCTTCGGCCTGCCGGCTCCAGCCTTCCCAGGCCTTGGGATCAGCCTGCAGGGCCGCTTTGGCCGCCTGAAAACCCTGTCCCATCTGCTTTACTGCCTCGGGATTAGCTGCAGCCCAGGCTTCATCCTGCCTGCTATCCGCGGTACGCAGCTGTTCCAGGGTAGACATCTCCACGCTTTCATAATTCCCTGTCAAATAAAAACAAGGCAAAAGGAACCGTCCCTCTTGCCTTGGAAACTGATAATTCTAATATGTAGCGCTGTGAATTATACCACAGCGCCTGAATGAAACCATTATGGGCTGCACTATTTGGATTTCTTGGCGGCCTTTTCAGCTTTTTTGGCTGTGTTTTCGACTGCCTTGGCATCCTGGGCGACTTTGTCTTTCTTGTTAGCCATAGTGTCCCTCCTCATAGTTGGTCGTTATTTATTATTCCACGACTCGATATTTTTATTAAAAGGGCAACTGGTCACGCCATCTGCTCACAGGGAATGTTATTACAGCGGACCGTAACGGGGCATTCCCAGCTGTTCCTCATAGAAAGCCTCAACACCGATCTCGGCCATACGCTCATTAAACTTGCGCCAGCGTCCGCCGGTCACAACTTCCATTTCGTCATCACAAGGAAAATCACTGCATTGGAAACAAAAATCGACGCCCTTCTCCTTATGACATTTCTTGGCCTTGCATATAGCCGGGCAGCGACTGCCTTCACTCCTGCATCCATTGCAATCGGAAGCAGCAAAGGCAGCTAATATTTTTTCAAATTGTTCATAATAGGCAAATTCTCCATCGGCGCGGGCACGGACCGGAGCTATGCGGCGATAATGACCCAGCGCGACAGCCAGTTCTCCGCTCAGGCACTTTATTTTCCCCCCGCTGTACCCGGCGCAGCGGCCGCAGTCTAATCCGCAGGGTGCCAGTCTGTTTATTATATTCCCATGATCCATGGCGAAATCCCTCCAATTAATCACGTACATTAAGAGTGTTCCAGGTAGATGCGGTTTTTCCTTTTTGTTCGTCCTGTCTAACCATTTTTGGGCCATATTCGTTGTTTGGTTGTCATGCCGCCTGGTGGTACAATGTGCCATAGAAATCAAAATAAGGGAGGCCATCTTAATGAAAAAGCTGTCGGTTGCTGTGCTTACTATATTGTTAGTAGTGCTGCTGGCAAATCCAGCTGCAGCATCTATCAATTACCAGGTCAACGGCAAGGTCTATCAACCGGTAAAAGCCCCGGAGGTCATGGGCGGTACTACTATGGTTTCGTTGACGGTCCTGCAAAGGACTATAGGAGCAGATACTTCTATCTCCGGCAATAAGATAACCGTCAAAAGCAATGATGACCTTCTGGAACTGGAAGTGGGCAGCAAGAGCGCAAAACTCAATGGCCAAGCCATTTCACTGCCTCAAGCACCCAAGAATGAGAATGGTCAGATAATCATCCCTATTCGCGGCACTCTTGATAGACTGGGTGCTGCCATGACCTGGCAGGGTAGTCAGCAAACCGTAGCCATCAATTATAGTGAACGGCAGGACGGAATGACCGCCGAGGAGATCCTGGTAAAATCCAACGAAGCCCTGACCAAATACAACACCTACAAAATGAAGGGCAAGCTGACCCAGGATACGATAATGACCAGTCCCGATCTGCCGAAAGAGAATATGAAGGTCAACAGCAAAGTTGATATGGATGTTGCGGCCCAGACTAAACCCATACAAGTATATGCTAAATATAAAATCAATTCTTTGGCGGCGGGCCAAAAAGTGGATGTAGACGCCGAGATGCTATGTAACGAAAGCGGTATGTATATGAATATGGGCGACTCGAAATGGATCAAAATGAGCCTGCCGGGTTTGGACATGAAAACCATAATGGAGCAGGCCGGAGGAGATGATCCGCTGTCTTATATGAAACAAATGAAAGAGGCCGGAGTGATCCTCAGTCTGGGCAACCAGTGCCAGAATAACGGCCGGGATTGCTGGGCGGTCAATTTGACAATGGGGAAAGATGCCTTATCCAGTTTAATGCAAAAGACATTGAAAAATGCACCCCTGCCTGACACCGGCAGCGGGGATATGGGCGGCTTTATACAGGATACTATGAAAAACATGAAGGGTGAGATCGGTGTAACTTACTTTGTAGATAAGCAAACCTTTTTGCCGATCTTCATGACCATGGATATGAAGATGCAAATGAACGTGAACATCCCAGCCTCGGGTTCTTCAGGTAAGGCTTCGGCCATGTCCATGGATATGAACCAGAAAGGGACTTTTGAGATCAACGGCTGGGGAGAATCCTTCACTGTCCCCGATGTAAGCAATGCCCAGGAGATGATCCTGCCGGTCAATTAGAAACAAGGCTCGATCATTTAGGGGAGACTAGTAATGAAAAAGCTTTCGATAATTATAATTACCTTGATATTTTCCCTGTTGACCGTTGTTCCGGTCCTGGGGGCAGTCAATATAGAGGTCAACGATCAGACCTATCAGTCCATAGATAAGCCGCAGATTTTCAACGGCTGCACAATGGTCACATTGGACATGGTTGAAAAAATGTTGGGAGTGGACGTTCATGTTTCAGGCAATAGTATAAAGATCATAAATAATACAGATAAGTTGGAAATGGCTCTGGACAGCAAGTATGCCAAGATCAACGGGAAAGCCATCGTGCTGTCTGAGAGCCCGAAGATCCTCAATACTCATGTAATGGTCCCCGCCCGGGGGGTATTCGAGGCACTGGGGGCCAGGGTCGGCTGGCAGGCTGAACACCAAACCCTTACGGTTCTTTATGATGAACAGAAGCAGGATATGAGTGCTGAGCAAATCCTGGATAAGATGAGTATCGCACTGGAAAAATGCAAGTCCTACAAATTAAAGGCTGAGGTCGATGACAAGTCATCCAGTGAATATCCAGACATCCCCGGGTCAAAAAAAACCTATGACACCCACAGCGATATGGAAATGGCCAGCCAGGCCAAACCCTTCCTGGTTGTCTGTAAAATAATTGAACATCGCACCGATATTGAGGACCGTTTGGGATTTGAGTCACAAGTAGTGGGAAATGAAAAGGGCTCATTTCTTAAAATGGGTAACGACCCATGGCAAAGGATGATCGAGCCGGACATTAGAATAGACAGTCTGATCTATGCTGCTGGCAGTGAAGACCCTATCAGCTGCCTGCAGCACCTAAGAACGGCTGGCGCCGTACTCAGTATGGGAAACGATATCGAGGAAAACGGGAACAACTGCTGGGTAATTCATGTCACTATGAGTGCGGAAGCCTTACCCAAAGTTATGTACGGCGCCATGCGAGGATGCCCGCTCGCCATTTCACAGGGAGACCCCACGGGTTCATATGACAGGGTATTGAAGAACACGCAGGCAGAACTGTCTTATACAGTGAAGGTTGACCAGGAAACCTTTTTGCCTGTTTCCATAAGGTTTGACTCAATGAGGATATTCAGGAACTATAACACTATATATGAGGCCGGTAGAGAAGGTGTCTCGGCCCTATCGGTATCGACCTTTCAAAATAGCGGAAGCTGCCAAATATACGGATTTGGTGAGTCCTTCAAGGTGCCCGACGTCAGTACAGCAATACCAGGATACCTGCCTGAAGGCTAGATCCTGCCAAATAACTGGTCAAGACTTTAGCGCTGTTTTGGTGATTTTCTAAACCATGAAACAAACCATCCCTGGGTCCAGTTATACCACCAAAAGCTTCTTTTTAAAGATTTTCCTGAAGAGCTCGGCACTGCGGTTGGCGTCTCTTAATTCCATGTCGGTGCGGCCGTTGGTGGTGGTCTTGATCACAACTTCCTCGCCCAGGATGCTGACATCTACCTGGTCCACCCGGGAACACATGGTCCGGTCGAGACCCTCGGCAATTCGCAGTATCACGGCCAGCTTATGGATGGCATCGACATCTTCCCGTTTGATCAAAACCTTGTATTTGTCGACATCGACCTTATGATCATGTTTGGCATGAGTGACCGCCACATAAGCGGCCAGCAGTAATTCCCGCTGGGACAGGCCGTTTATCCCGGAGTTCAGTACCAGATAAAAAGAATGAAGGGGATAGTTGTAATAGCGCAGGGCCAAACCGCTGGCGTGCATCATGGCTGCCGTCTTCAATACGCGGGCCATGGCCGGCTCTAGCCCGTGCAGGGGCTGTAATTGATTATAAATAGACAGGCTCAGGGCTGTTACCTGCCGGGCATGCCGTTCATTGAGATCATAGTTGTAGATCTGGTTCTGCAGGGAAAAGTCCAGGGGATCATCCGGCCGGATACCCTGCTTGTCCAGGTATTCATAGATCAGACCCTCACGTAAACCATTGGCGCTTATGCGCAGGGTCGGTATATTGCAATAATCCATCAACACTGCCATGGCCGCCACGGCCCCGGTGAGAAGATCAGCGCGATCCCTGGAGAGGCCCTTGATATTGCGGCGTTGTTCGAGGGTAAGCGGCAATAGCGAGCGGTAAATATCAGTAACATCTTCCGCAGACATCTCGTAATTTTGATGGAGATCCAGGGGATAAGCCTTACGCCTGCGGTCGACCTTGGCTAGAGTTCGTGACGATCCGCCGATACCGATCAGTACCGGGCAGCTCAGTTTTCTCAGCCAGGGTACGCCGGCAAAAGACTTGGCCAGGTGTTTTTCCAGGGCAGAGACCTGTTGAGGTTCCAGCCGGTCCTGCAGACCAAAACGCGTGGTGAGATTTATGGTCCCGACATGCAGACTGGTCGAGGCCTTTAATTTGCCGTCCTCCACCAGAGTAAGCTCGGTGCTGCCGCCGCCGATATCCATCAGCAGCGCATGTTCGGGCTTCATACTGTGCGCTACCCCGAAGTAGCCGTACCAGGCTTCCTCTTCACCGGAGAGGACCTTGATCTCGATCCCGCATTCCTGGCGGGCACGTTCTATCAGTTCATCCCGGTTGGCGGCCCGGCGCAGGGCCTCGGTGCCGGTAGCGATGATCTCATCCGCCTCGGCTGAATTACAGATATCTTTGAAGGTCCGCAAAGCATCCAGGGCACGCTCCACTCGTTCCTTTTCCATTCCGCCCTTTTCCCCCATACCTTCCTCCAGGCGTACGGATACCTTGTAATCGTTTATTATCCTGAAATTACCCTGTTCGCCCACCTTGACCAGGACCAGGCGGATGGTGTTGGAGCCCAGATCGATTATGCCGATCGTTTTCACTATCTTACCTCCGAAAATGATAATGATGGGTCTGAACTTCTCAGGGTCAGGTCAACTACCAACCTGTCAGCGGTGATTACAGGCATGTTGCGAAGCCATCGTAACTATACAAAAATAATGTCATATTAATGGAAATAAATCCAGCGTTCTTATGCAATATCGACAATTCTGCCGTATGCTGGACCATGATGCAAAAAGACCTGGCAGTCACCCGCCAGGTCCTTCCATTATGATCACTTGCTCAAGGTTTTATCTGAAGCCCAGGTCTTGCCCCTGCAAGCGGTTGGACCCGACCGACCGGGTCTCGAAACAGCTTTGTAATAGTTTAAGAGCCTCAGCCCTGGTCAAGGCTTTTTGCCCTCCGAAGGTACCGTCGGGTTCACCCCAGTAGAGGATCCGGCGCGCCCCATAATTGATAGATGCATCACCCCAGCCGGCCACCTTGTCCTGAAAGCTGGTGACGGCAAGATAACCAAAAGCGCGGCCCGCTACAGCAAAGGCTTCATTCCTTGAAACGTAGGCGTGGGGTTTAAACAAACCACCGGCATAACCGCGGATCAGATAGGAATCCACCAGGGGACGGATCACTTCTTTATCAAGGATATCGACATCACCCAGATCACTGAATTTCTGCTCCATGGTCAGGGGAGGTTCCGCCCGCCCTATGTAACGTTCAGGGGCCACAGTGAGAAAGAGTTTGAAAAAGTCCAGTCGGGTAACTTTTGTCTTGGAGTCAGACGCCCACTCATCGGCTATCCCCACGAAAGGCGCGACCCTTACACAACTGTAGTCCGGCTGATCAAAACGGAAACATAGCAGCATAGCCCTGGCTGAGCTGTCTATATTGCCTACCCTGAGTATCAACGAATGCGGGGTGGCACATTCGAAAATCATTCCTGGCCGGTCCTTGCTGTCACAAATCTGGTTTTTCTCACTGCCGACCTGGCTCGGCCAGGTCACATAATTCCGGTAGTTGGTTGAACTGGGGGTCCTCATGTAACATACTCCCGGTGACAGGGATATTTTTATCCGGTCACCTGCCTGAACCGGTACCTGGACCCCAGTTTTTCCCGTGATACTTAAAGTTCCCAATACTTGATTCTCTCCAGCGGCAACGTCAGGGGCCGACCCTGCCGAGGCCACTGTGTTGCTGTCATCAGGGCCGGCCGAAGGATTATCCGGATCACTGATGATTACCCGGATGTTGGCATCAGCCAGTACCGGTTGGGCCATTGCAAAACATAAGGCCAGCACCATGGCAACCAGCCTGTACCAGTGTCCTGCTCGCCAATTCATGTAACATCTCACTCTCCTTTTCGTAATATATTGTTATTATTGTATCACTCTTGTTATTTACGCCTCAAGACGAGCCGGGCGTTACTTCTCCAAAATTCGACCAAGGACCTATGTCCCTGATACAAAAGCCCCGGTTAGGCACAGGACCAAAATGATGCTATAATATAAAATAGGTTATTTTATTAGGAATTCCGTCACCGTTCGCGAGACAAGCCTTCCATATATTTTCAATTGTACAGGGGGTGGGAAAAAGTGAGGTTCTCATCGGCCTTTTACCAGAGTATCCTGGACAATATGGTCAACGCCTATGGTCACTACCGAATTATTACTGACGATGCCGGAGTAGCAGTCGATTTCGAGTTCATCCAGGTAAATCCCGCCATGGAAAACTTAATGAGACAATCAGCCGTCAAGCTGATCGGGAAAAAGGTAAGTGAGGTCAACCCCGGGTTCCGAATGGACAATCCGGATTTAATGAAATTGTTTGGTGAAGTGGCTCTGCACCGCACGACCCGATATTTCGAATACTACTTCCCCAATGCAAAGAAATGGTACTTTATTTCTACCTATAGCCCACAGCCCGACTTTTTCATCACCATCTTCAATGATGTTACCGCCCTCAAAAATACCGAACAGGAACTGCGGGAGAGTGAAGCCCGCTGGAAATATGCCTTGGAGGGGTCGGGAGACGGCGTATGGGACTATTACATAGCCAACAGCTCTATGTACTATTCCCCGCAATGGAAGGCCATGTTGGGTTACAGTGAAGAGGATATTTCGAACAGCATCTATGAATGGATATATCGTCTGCACCCCTCTGACCTGCTGCGGGTACAGAACGAGATAGCCAACCACCTGCACAATATCGATCCTCATTTTAGCAGCGAATATCGTATGCGCTGCAAGGACGGGACTTACAAATGGGTCCTCGGGCGAGGCATGATACTTGACCGGGATGAACGGGGAAATCCCCTGCGTATGATCGGCACCCATTCTGATATAAGCAGAGCTAAAGCGGCCGAAGAAGCTATAACTCAGCATCAAGACAACCTCATGGCATTTTTCAACGGGGTGGATTCCCTGCTTTTTGTAATCGACTCTTACGGTAATATAAGGGAAGCCAACAATACTGCCCTGGAAACCCTGGGCTATGAGCTTGAGGAACTCCGCGGGAATAATATATTTGACCTGCAGCCGCTGGATGATAAGGCTGAAGGCGCTAAGTTCCTGCAGTCGGTAATGGCCGGCCGGAAGTTCAACCGCACCCTTACCCTGGTCAGCAAGAACCGGGATAAATGGATATCTGTCGATGTTAGGATCGTTACCGGTTCCTGGAACGGCGAAGATGCTTTGTTTGCCGTCTGCCGGGACATCACTGACCTGCGCCTGTCGGAAGCCAAGTTCTTCAGGGCCTTTCACATCAACCCCGGTATCATGTCCATCACCACTCTGGAGGAAGGCCGCTTTATCGACGTAAACAAGAGCTTCTGCCAGAAAACCGAGTATGAACGTAACGAGATTCTGGGCCACACCTCAAAGGAACTGGGCATATATGCAGAAATAGAGCGCCGGGACGAGTTCATCAACTATCTGAAAGACCAGGGGCGTGTCCGTGATTTTGAAACGATCCTGTTGTCACGCAGCGGCAAGCAGATCATCGGTCTGTTGTCAGCCGATATCATCCGTATCGGCACTGACACCTACCTGCTGGTCAATGCCACTGATATCACGGAACGCCGCGGGATGGAAAAAGAATTGGAGCGTAAAAACCAGGAACTGGAGAAGCTGAACCAGATCCTGCAAACGCAGGCCAATACTGATGATCTGACCGGAATCTATAACCACCGCTTCATCTTCCAGCGCCTGCGGGAAGAGGTGGAGAGGGCGGACCGTTACCACCTTCCGCTCAGTATCATGATGCTGGACCTGGATTATTTTAAGAGGATAAACGATAAGTTTGGCCACCAGGTCGGCGACATAGTCCTTACCAGGGTAGCCCAGACTTTAAAACAGACCCTGCGTCTGATCGATATAGCCGGACGCTATGGCGGCGAAGAGTTCATGGTCATCCTGCCCCAGACCTCTCTGGAGGATGCCGTGCAGGTGGCCGAGCGTATCAGGGAACGTATCGCCGGGATCTCTCTGGAAGGCATCCACCCCAGGGTATCAATAAGCATCGGTGTGGCATCTTTCAATGAAGAAAGCGAGAGCGAACTGTTGGCCAGGGCTGACCGTTTACTGTACTTGGCCAAGGCTAACGGCCGCAATCGGGTGGAATATTAATTACCAGGCCAAGTACGGAAGCGAATCTCTTCGTTACGCGCTATGGTCGCTCCATCAACGTATGCCAATACGCCTCAGTCCCGCCCTTAGCGCAAGCCTCGACCTTCGCTCCTGTATTTGCCCTTACCATGGTTGAATTCGTTCATCGTCCATGTAATTAAAAAGCCTCTCCTTTTGATCGGAGAGGCTTTTGTTGTTGCCGTATGTGTTTTTAGCGCTTGGAGTACTGCGGAGCCTTGCGGGCCTTGTGCAGACCATACTTTCTTCTTTCCTTCATGCGAGGGTCGCGGGTTAGGAACCCACTGCGCCGCAGGGTGGGTCTGAGCTCCGGGTTGGCACGGATCAGCGCCCGCGCTATACCAAGCTGAACGGCGCCAGCTTGTCCCGATACCCCGCCGCCGTTGACCCGGCAGATCACGTTGAAACGACCCGTGGTCTGAGTCAGTTCCAGCGGCTGCTGAACGACCAGCCGGCTGGTCTTGTTGGGAAAGAAATCTTCAAAACTTCTATCATTGATGATAATGTTTCCATCACCGGGTACCAGTCTGACCCGGGCAATGGCTTTTTTCCTTCTTCCGGTTCCCCAATATTGTACCTTGGCTGCCATCTTAATCCCCCTTACCCTCTGAGCTCACGAACTTCAGGTTTTTGTGCCTGGTGCGGATGAGTACTGCCCCGGTAAACCTTCAGTTTCCGGTACATCTGATCTCCCAGACGATTGTGCGGAAGCATGCCACGCACTGCCAGTTCAATGGCTTTCTCGGGCTTTTTCCGTAACAGGGTTGCATAATCCATTTCTTTCAAACCACCGGGATAACCGCTGTGGTGCCGGTAGTACTTCTGATTCAACTTATCGCCGGTAAGCTTTATCTTCTCGGCATTGATGATGATCACAAAATCCCCGGTGTCAACATGGGGGGTATAGATAGGCTTGTGTTTTCCTCTGAGAATAGATGCCACTTCTGACGCCAGGCGACCCAGAGTCTGACCGTCAGCATCAATCACAAACCATTTGTGATCTACTTCCGCCGGTTTTGCCATGTAGCTTTTCACGTTCTTCCCTCCTGTAGTCATATCACGAACAAAATCACTGGATCCGGAAAACTTGTTAACGGGGCAGGAAACAAGCCTGGATACAGAGACTGCCTTATAATCATAGCCAAAATCAAGGCCACTTGTCAACAAAATCCCGCATTTTTTCGTAGTTAATTAACCACAGATGGGCATAGATGCTTCGCGACACAGATGAACACGGATTATTATACACATTGTTTATATTAGGCTAAAGAAATGAGAACTTTTTTATTATCAACATCGCAGTCAACATATCAATGCAATACGCCATTACTGCTAAAGTGTCATTGCGAGCGATAGCGAAGCAATCTAAAATGGCATGGCTACGGGTAGATTGCTTCGCTACGCTCGCAATGACATAGTTAGTTGCAAGGGTTAAGTTACAAAAATAATCTGGTTAATCTGCGCTGCCGCAGGCATCCCCCACCGATACATATCTTAGAACCGATACTTAACGGACATAGACACCCGTATACTATGGGTTTTCTGCCAGCTTTCGTTGACCACCTTCAAGGAAACCAGCATCCGTGTCCAGCTGTGGTAATCCGTTATCATTCCCCTTCCTCCCCCGGATAAGTTACATGGACGAGGTAGAGCCCCTGGGGTGGGGCGGTGGCGCCGGCCTTATTGCGGTCCCGGGAATCGATGATCTCCTGCATGGTCCCGGGGGAATAGATCCCGCGCCCGACATTGAGCAGCGTACCTACAATTATACGTACCATATTATACAGGAAGCCGTTGGCCTCGATCTCGAATTGGAGCAGGGGGCCGTTCTCCTCCAGGGCGCAATGGTATACTGTCCGCTCAAAGGTTTTGGCCGATGAACCGCTGGCGCAGAAAGAACGGAAATCATGGCTCCCCTGCACCAGGCTGCAGGCATGACTCATAGCCTCCACATCCAGCCTTTCATCATCGATCACGGCGAGATGGCGGTAGAAAACCGCCCCAGCCGGCCTGCGGTATATGAGGTAGCGGTATCGTTTGTGCAGGGCATCGAAACGGGGGTGAAAATCCGGCCGCGTCAGGGAACTCTTCAGCACCCGGATATCTGGGGGCAGATAGCTATTCAAAGCAAATTGCCACTTGTCCGGCGGTATGCTGGAATCAGAGTCGAAGGCCACCACCTGGCCCAGCGCATGCACTCCAGCATCGGTCCGTCCGGCGAACATTATGGAGGTCTTCTCTCCATTCAGCCGCGAAATGGCCTCCTCCAGTCCCGCCTGTACGGTATGGGCATTGTTCTGCACCTGGAAACCATGATAAGCGGTACCGTCATATTCAATCACCATTTTGATCCGCTGCAATAGAAGTCCTCCCGAAGGCGCGGGGACAAAGGGACAGGTCCGGTGTCCCATCGGAGCGTTGGGAGACCGGACCTGTCCCCTTGTCCCTCTATTATTTATATAGCCAGTTTAAGCACTTCGTTGACTGCTGTCCAGTCTTCGCGCAGAGCTTCTGTCCCCATCAGGGTACCGATGTGACCGCCATCGGTGAGTATCTCCACCACATCCTCCGGCGGGGTGGAAACCAGGTTCTTCAGAGCAAAGGCCTGGGCTGGCGGCGTTATATGATCCTTCTTGCCGGCCATGATGATGACCGGGCAGGTGATGTTGGCCATATCCACCGGCATGCCGTCCAGAGAGAAAGCCCCGTGTCTGGTCAGATTGTTCTCTTTAAAGATATTCTTTATGATATCCAGATAAAAACGTCCGGGGAGGAACTGGGTATATTCATACCAGTTCTCGAAATGGCTGAAGCGCCGGATGGCATCCTCATCTCCATTCTGGATCATCTCCCAAAGGCGGAAGTATTTGCGGACATAATGTTCTTCGGCCTGCATGTTCTTGAAGCCCCACAACATGAACTTGCCGTTCATCAACCCATTGTTCTGGGCCACCAGGAACTCGAAGAACTCCATGGGCAGCTGGGCATTATCGACGATCTGGGAGGGGGCTGCGAAAACATCTATGGGGGCGGCGGCGGTCACCAGGGTAGCGATCTTATCTTGGTGCAGGCAGGTATAAACCGCACTCTGCCAGCCTCCCTGGCACTGTCCTACTATATGGATCTTATAAACCCCGGTGCGCTCTCTGATCTGGTCGACTGCCTCATCGGTCAGGCGGATATAATCGTTCATACCCAGGTTTTTGAACTCCTGGGTAGCTGACTTCCAGTGGGTTATGTAAACGTCATAACCGTAGCGGTGGAAGACCCTGACCAGGCTCTGGGCTGCCGAATAATCCGAAAGGTTGGAGTGATGGCCCGCCTGCGGCGGCAGTATGAGCACCGGGCGCTTGGCATCGTTCAGGCGCTTATTGGGGAAATGACGCAGGCACAGGGTCTGGTGCTCATAGATCACATTGTTGGGAGTAGACCACTCGGCGGTCGGATGGCGCAGGTTATCCAACACATCAAAGTAGCGCAGGGCCTTGAGGAATTCGCCGTAAAAAGGGTTGACCTTCAACAAATAATCATGTGACATTTCCATATATTCGTCCAGGTTTTTAAAATCCGACAGGTTCATGCCAATCCCTCCTTGTTATGACCTTAGAAGCGTATCCTATTTTCCAAGATAGCATTGTAGGTTTCCATGGTATATGGAACATAACTCTCCTTGACCGGATCCAGGAAAAACATAGGGTCTTTGACGGTCATGGGTGAGATGCCCTCTTTCTTGTATTTATTCTTTAACTGATCCAGCAGATTTACTCCCTCGCTGTCCTGCACTATACGAAGGAATACCGGCCGGGCATGCTCGGGCATGCGGTCGTTAACATACTGCATAAAACGTTTCCAGTCCATCTTTTCGCCCTCTATATATGTCATGGCCGCCATTCCGGCCCGTCCCTCCATCCCCGGGACCTTGACCCCGTAAACGGTCACATCATCGATGGGGCCGAAGAATTTAAGCAGGACATCAGCCACCTGATGGGCCGATACTGTCTTGCCTTTCCAGCGATAGGAGTCGCCCAAACGATCGACAAAGGATATGTTGTCCCCTTCGTGGAGTTCCATGAGATCGTTGGTGTTATAATACTGATCACCATCCTTGAAGGCATTCCTGATTATCTTGGCTTCGGTGGCCTCCGGGTCATTGATATAGCCAGGAAAAACGTTGAGTTCATTGATCTCACAGATGAGTACACCGGTATGCCCTGGGGAGCACTTGATCAACCTTCCGTTATCGTCTCTCATCAGTTCTCCGGTATCGAAATTGCAGCGCACAACTTCACCCTGGCGTATACCAGCCAGGCTGAGATTCCCGCACATATCCATGATTTCTTCATAATTGATGAAGCTGCCTACCCCTTCGGTGCTGCCGTAGATCTCGATGACATGCTGGAGTCCGAATCGTTTCTTGAACGGTTCGATGAGCCCCCCCCACATGCCATTACAGACAACGGTCTCCAGCGGATTATCGATATCGTCCTTGCGGGCTACCTGATTATATATGTAGCGGCACATCTCACCCACTGCCATAAAGTAATTGATATGGTAGTGCCGGACGACATCCCAAAATTCATGGACAGAAAAGCGTTTGCGCAAAACCATGGTACTGCCGGTGGCTACCGCCCCGCCAAAGCAGATATTGAACCCACTGTTGAAATGGAGCGGCAGGGAAACGTATTGTATGGTGTCATAATTCATATGACAAAAAGCACCGGCCTTGTGTCCGACCGCCAGGAAGCGCTTGTGCAGGACCGGGATCGCCTTGCGGTTACCTGAAGAACCTGCACTGTAAAGGTAGACCAGGGTATCATCGCTGTTGACATCAGCGGTCGTGGCCGGGTTATCCTCACTGACCTCGGCAAGAAGGTCATTCATGTTTTGGAATCCCTCGGGCAGTTCCGGGCACTGGTTCTCACAAACTACCAGGTGACGGGCAGGCTCATGCATCCTGATGCGCTCATGGATGCCCTGGAAGAGATCGAGGTATTCGTAGCCAACAATGATCGCACGTGCTTCGGCCATGTTTATACTGCCGGCCAGAACCTCACCCCGCACCTCCGGGGTCAGCAGGGCAGTTATCGCTCCCAGTTTACTAAGCCCGGTCACCGCGATCAGGTATTCGGGCCGTCCGGCCATCATCATGGCTACCACATCGCCCTTCTTCAGACCCTGGCTGGCAGCATAATTGGCATAGCGGTTGGCCAGCTTGTTGAACTCGGCCCAGGTGATGGTCCGGTCGTAATACACGATAGCCGGGTGTTTGCCCCGCTCTTGGGCCAGTTTTTCGACCTCTGCGCCGAGGGACCAGGGTTGAGTCTTCTTTAGAGCCTTGATACAGTCCAGATGGTACTTTTCCTGTTGTTTTACAGATTTCATGGCTCAAACCCCCACCAATTTATTTTAAGAATGCGTATTTCGGTATGATGAGCTTAATCAGGTCCAGCAGGTTGCAGAAAAATATGGCAATCATTATATTATTCGCTATTAAAGATTATTATCCCTGCCGGTTAACGACAGCAGCTGTATTTTTTTGTTATGCCTGTTCCATGTCCGTTTCTCCAGCAAATCGCTTTCTTCATCGACAGCACTTCCAGCCAGCCGTTTTCTGGAGAGTATTCCCCATGCCAGCAGCAAGGCGCCAATGATCAGTTCACTGAAACCATAGAACTTGAGATTTTGGGGCTGATATGCAGCATTCAGCCGGGGCAAATATTTCAGGTACAAAACCTTGATCTGGTCACCCCTGGCGTATTTGGTATCTGGAAAGGAACTAAGATCACTTAACAAGTCCCTTCCCTTGATCCCGGTCTGTAATGGTGCGTCAGAAGCCATCAGCAATGCCTCGCTCGGGGTCGGATATATGTCGAAATGATAAGCCACCTTGGTCTTTAGGTAATATAACCCGGTAAACTTGCCGGTATAATGCCTTCCCCCCTGAGTTTGGCTTTTAACCTTTACTAATCGGGCCTCGTCGATGATCGCCTGAGTGGTATCCCCGGCATATAGCAAACTGAGGTAGCGGGCGGCAAGAACTATTAAAAGTATACCTAAAAAAATCATGACCAATTTCTTTATCATTACTGGTCTCCTCTTGATATAGTAGTTGAAACTTTCCTGTATTTAATATAAACCAGCAATACGACGCTGATCAGGAT
>JBLMZJ010000017.1:0-37105 GCA_050258735.1 Deltaproteobacteria bacterium
ATCTTGTCCATAGTCTACTCCCTGTCTACGATACGAAATTCAGCTTCCGGCACCGTCTGCGAGCCATGGATGGTATAAACCGACGGACCGTCTATCTTTATTTCAATAAACCTCAGAATTCTGGTAACGGTAAACGTCATCACGAAATAGATGACACAGATAATAAAAAAGACCTCAAAAAATCTATAGTTGGTCCCGGCTGCCGATTTACCCATAAAGAACAGCTCGGAGACCGATATGACGCTCAGCACCGAAGTATCCTTGATGTTGATAACGAATTCATTGCTGGTGGCCGGCAGGATATTACGTATCGCCTGGGGCAGTACGATATTGGTCATGGTCTGCCAGTGGGTCATCCCAATGGAATGGGCTGCTTCGAACTGGCCGCGGTCGACTGATATTATACCGCCCCGGACGATCTCTGCCATGTAGGCGCCGGTATTGATCGAAACGATAAAAATACCGGCCCACAAAGCAGACATATGGATCCCGAAGAGTATGGCCGCCCCGTAAAAGACAACCATGGCCTGAACCATCATTGGTGTCCCGCGGAATATTTCTATATAGCACAGCAGCAGAAAATTCAGCACCTTATAGCTCGCGCGGGTCAGACCTCCGGTGTTGTGATCCATTGGGACAGTACGTATGACACCGATGATAAGCCCGATCACAAAGCCGATGACAGTACCGCTGAGGGAAATCAGCAAGGTGATGCCAGCCCCGTATAAGAACAGAGTCCCGTATTCTTTAATAAAATATATGATCCATGCTAAGGAAGAGCTATCCGCGGACATAATCGACTACGCTCCTGTCACGCCCCCGCCTATTTGCCGGCAGAGGGCTGATTCTTGATGGCCTGATCCATCATGGCCTTACGCTCTGAGTCGGGAATCTTGGCCAGAATCTCGTTTATCTTTTCCCGGTCGGGATTGCCCTTCTTAAGACCAACGGCTACGGCAACATCATCGTCGGAAGCCTGGAATCCCTTGCCCGGGGCAAATTCTACCATCACAAACTTGGGATTAGCCGCAGAGGCAGAAACCCCTTCCGGCCGCTCTGATACGTATCCGTCAATCATACCGGCTTCCAGGGCTACCCGCATGGCTCCAAAATCGTCCATGGCCGCCTGCTTTTTAACCCCTTTGATCTGATCTATTACGGTATAGTGAAAGGTGTCAAGCTGAGCTGTTATTTTGGCTCCGGAGAGGTCTTGGATGCTCTTGGCCTTGGCATAAGGCGAATCTTTCTGGACAACCACGACCAATTCCGATTTGTAGTAGTTGTCACTAAAGTCGATAGTCTTTTTCCGTTCAGCTGTCGGTGACATACCAGCAATAATAGCATCTATAGTGCCGGATTGTACCGCCGGGACAAGACCAGCCCAGGAAGTTTTTACGATTACCAATTTATACCCCAAACCCTCAGCAATCTTCTTGGCGATCTCAATGTCATAACCACCGGCATACTCTTTGCTGCCGGAAATCGCAACTGCCCCGTTGCTGGCGTCCCTCTGGGTCCAGTTGAATGGCGCATAAGCACATTCCAGTCCCACCTTGAATTCCTTGGTTTCAGTCTTTTTGTTGCAGCCGACCGCACCCAGCATCAGGCTAAAGGCCAGGATTGCACACAAAACCAGTGTCAATGTACGCTTCATTCCGTTCATCCCTCCAATTAATGTTATTCCCTCCACGACAGTCCTGCCTGGAACAGCAAACATATGCCATGCCGGGAATATCGATAAAAGAAATATTCGTTGTATATATTTCGATGTATTATTGGTTTTCCCTGCTTGATTCAGGTTAAATCCATCAGGCTTATATCTGACTATAATGGTCCTATATGGTATTAAGACGCCGGGTTCCTGTGGGATCAGGGATTTGCTGAACGCCGCAGTTGGGAAACCAGCATTCCGGAGAGCATCAAGAAACATCCGGTCATCTCCTGCAGTCCCATACGTTCTTGCAGCAGGAGATAACCCCCCAGTACACCAAAGACAGCTTCCATGCTTAGGATGATGGCAGCATGCGCCGGCGAGGCAAACTTCTGGCCTACCACCTGAAGGGTATAGGCAATGCCCACTGAGCATAAACCGCCGTAGAGGATGGGCAGAGCCGCCTGAGATAAGCTGTTGATGGTGATAGATTCGAATATGACAGCTGTTGACAATCCCAGCAGCGAGCAGGTAAGGAATTGGATGCAGGAGAGCCTGACTGCACTGAGCCAGTTAAAACGCCCGATAACGTGGATATGCACCGCCCAAAAGAACGCCCCGATCAGAACCAGCAGGTCTCCAAACTGAATAGTCGACGATTCCCTTATACAGAGGAAGTAAAGTCCTATCAGCCCCAGCACACATCCCAGCCAGGTGGAAAGGTTGGTGCGCTGTTTCAGGAAGATTCCCAGGATGGGGACCAGTACCAGATAGAGCCCGGTGATAAAAGCAGCTTTACCGGCAGAAGTGTAGAGCATGCCCACCTGCTGGAGAGAGACTGCTGTAAACAGCACCGTTCCTGCCAACAGGCCGGGCAGCATGGTTTCTTTCCAGGATGAAGGCCTGTCATACCCCCCGGTACGGCTAAAATAATATATCAAGGGCAACAAAGACAGTCCGCCCAACAAGAAACGGACACCGGTATAGGTAAAAGGCCCGACATAATCCATGCCCACTCGCTGAGCCACAAAAGCAAAGCCCCAGATGGCGGCAGCCAGCAGCATGAGCAGGTTTCCGTAAATATGTGCTGTATTGGGATTAAGGTTTTGAGATAAAGCTCTGCGATCCATTCTTACAAACTTCGCCACAGCAAATATTTGTCCTGCCAGGTTGCGGCGACAAAAAATGACCCGGTTGGAAACCGGTTATCGTCATTTCCTTTATATAGACCTCAGCTATATCAGGGCTGGATCAGACCATAGGCTGCCATTTGCTGCTTCAATATAGATATATTGTTGCCACTCATCTCGACCAGGGGCAGGCGGCAGATTCCCGCCTCCATTCCCATTAGGTTGAGGGCAGCCTTGGTCGGCATGGGACTTTCCTCTATGAACAGAGCCTTAATCAGATCCAGGATACTTAACTGCAATTCGCGAGACCGATTTATATCCCCTATGAAAAAACTTGCGACAAGTTCGTGCACATCGGCAGGAATGATGTTAGCCATGGTCGATATAATACCTTTGCCTCCCATTGCCAGGCAGGGCAGTATTTGTGAATCATTACCGCAATAGACCGTCAGATCGTCTCCGCACAGGTTGATGATATCCCCCACCTGATCCAGATTACATTCCTTTATGGCAATGATATTATTGATCAAAGCAAGTTCCCTGATGGTAGCCGGTGCAATATTCAGGATGGTGCGGCTGGGAACATTATAAAGAATTATAGGTATCTTCACGGAAGCAGCGATGGTTTTGAAATGCTCGTACAGACCTTTCTGAGAAGTCTTATTATAATATGGCGCTACTGACAGGATAGCATCAGCCCCGGCCTCTTCAGCCTGTATGGACAACTCGACCCCATGCCAGGTGTTGTTGCTGCCAGCTCCTGCTATGACCGGCACTCGTCCTGCAACCCTTGATACCACACGGCCTATGACCTCCCTGTGCTCTTCCCGGGAAAGTGTACTGCCTTCTCCGGTAGTGCCACATACTACGATCGCATCAGTTCCATGACATAGCTGGAAATCAATAAGCCGCTCCAGACAAGCTGAATCTATCCCGGAGCTGGCGAACGGTGTAACCAGGGCTACGGCCGAACCGGTAAAAAGAATAGGTTTTGCCACCAGAATCAATCCCTTCTGCTTTGATCAGCATTTATTTTTACAGTATCATTGAGGAAATACGCTGTAAAATTGATTGATTTGATGCAAATAATCAATAAAATTGATAACAGGAGGGGAACGATTTGGAACTGCGACAATTGAAAATATTTGCAACAGTAGCTGATGAACAGAGCTTTACCCGGGCAGCACAGATAATGGGGTATGCCCAATCCAACATGACCACACAGATCCGGCTGCTGGAGGAAGAGTTTCAGGTCAGGTTATTTGAACGCCTGGGAAAAAGGGTGGCTCTTACCTCCGAAGGGGAAAAGCTTCTACAGCATGCCCGTCAGCTGCTGCGGTATGCAGATGAGATCAAGGAGATTATGACCGTCTCGGCTGAGCCTAGCGGTTTGCTTACCATCGGCATTTCTGAGTCTTTGTGTCTTTTTAAATTCCCTTCCCTGTTAAAAGAATATAGCCTGCGCTATCCCCGGGTAAAACTGATTATCCGCCAGGGAACACCGGCCGATTTTTCGGCCTGGCTGCGGGAGAACCAGGCTGATGTCGTTTTTTCGCTGGACCGCCTGGTAGAAGAAAAAGATCTGATATGCCGGATATTATGTGAGGAACCGATGATAATCGCCGGGAGTCCAGATCATCCCTTCACCAGAAAAGGCTTCATGGAGCTTGGTGATATCGCCCAGGAATCGTTCATATTTGCCGAACGGAACTGCAGTTACCGATCTGAAATAGAAAAAAGGCTATCGGCTTTGAGTATTCGGCCTGCTTCGTCATATGAGTTCGACAACATCGAAGCAATCAAACAATTTGTCAAGAACGGCCTGGGCATAGCTCTGCTGCCTCTTGCTGCGGTGGAAAAAGAGCTAGCAATCGGTACCATTGCCGATCTCAAGCTGACCGGATCTGAATTCGAGATGTACACGCAGGTCATCCATCACAAGGATAAATGGATTTCGCCGGCCCTGATCGCCTTGCTGGATATCACAGAAGAATATTTTAGGGAAGAGATGCCAACTAAGTGATGAGAATATGTTTTTCCAAAAAAACAGTGACGTGACATTTCTCTGTAATGGGGACTAAAAACGACACCAGTTATCAAGGCATTTTTCATATAATTGAATCAGCATTAGAAAGGCGTGAAGATATGAACAGGAAACTAAGTTTGCTTCTAGTATTATGCATGATCTTTTTATTCACCATTACCGGTATCTGCTCTGCAGATATCGTGCCCTACAAGTATTGCAAATGTATAAAGTTGATCCCCAGACAAAAACAAGCCCAATTGAACTCCCAGCCTGTAATCATGGAACATCCGGCTTATATCAAGAATGGGTGCACGCTGGTGCCCTTTCGTTTCCTGGCCGATTCTCTGGGAGCGCGGGTGACCTGGAATCCGGATACCCTTCAGGCCAAACTACGCCTCGCCGACAAACAGGCTATCGTATGCGTCGGTTCGAAAACCGCCTACTCGCTTGATAAACTCACCACCCTGGATGTTGCACCGGAAATCAGGGAAGGCTGCCTCTTTGTCCCGCTGCGCTTCATGACCGAATCACTAGGGGCCTATGTGACCTTCGAAAGCAAGACCAATTCGATCACTATCACCTGTATCAATAAAGCCCGCTGGGGCTGGGACTCAGATCCGAAAAACGACATCTGGTATTGGTATCCCGAAGATTGGGCGATATCCCACGATGATAAAAATGATGCGACTAAATTTACTAGCCCGAATGGTTCAGTATTATATATAAAGGAGTACGAGGGATCGCCAGCCGAATATTATCAGTTCATTAAGAAAGAAGCCCAAGATCAGGGATTGGAACTAAACTATGAAAAGAAGTATGCACCCGGAAGCTACGATGAAGGCTTCGAACTTCACTATACTGATATATCCTCCGATTCGGCCAAACAAAACAGGTGTTATTACCTGGTTTTCCCCTATCTTGCCGGTGAATTCAAAATGAATGATGACGTTACCGATCTGGATTATTATGTGGCTTACGAAATACTAATGAATTGGGACTATTAGATTAGAACCTGACCGGTAACAAAGAAGGCTGCTCTTTCAACCATAGGGAGCCTCTTTATTGTCAAGATCATTTTCGGTCCGTCAGGGGATGTCACCGGTCCTGCCCATTTTGCTTGGCATAGTGTATTCGATTTACGGTATCTTCTCCATAAAAACCATAACCTGACCTTCCCTGATCTCCTCAGTTTTGAACTTATGATAGCCCAACTTTTCGTATAGAGCCAGATTCTTCTGGCTGAGGCCCCCGGTGAACAACTCAAGGCGGTAATCGGAAAAACACCGTTCAATAGCATGCATCAATCTTTTTCCTATCCCCTGGTTCTGGTGATCCGGGTGCACGATCAGGCGCCCTATGTAGCCGGTCCCATCCTTCAGATATCCCCTGACCGACCCTACTATTCTGCGGCCGGCTACCGCCTTCAGGATGATCGAATCCCTGGCCTCGGATCTTAATTCCTTCAGGCTCTGAAGCAGAGGGGCGATGCTGTAGTCTTCATACAAAGCAGCCTCACTCTGAAAAGCCAGCTTTTGCAGGGCTAATATCTCCTCCAAATCACCGGGTTGAGCGATATCTACCGGTGGAAAAGCGTATTCCTTTTGTGAGGAAAGGATATATTTCTTAGTCCAGGGACAGACCAAAGAGCAGAGGCCGCAGAACAACTCCCCGGGTGCCACCCTCCAGGCTCGTTCCAAACAAGTCTTGTGACAGCGGTAAGCATCAAAATGATCCTCCCGGGACATCGATGAATCCCACGGTTTACCCGAAGCAGCCTCGCCGGGGCAGTTGATCACACACTTATCACAGTTACCGCAGCGTGACTCGCTTATGGCTTCCCCTACCGGGAAAGGGGCATCAGTCAATACTGATGAGACCCGTACCGCTGACCCATAAGCTTCAGTGACCAGCATGGCACATTTGCCTATCCAGCCCAGCCCGGCCAGAGTAGCCACTGTTTTGTGCGGAACTTCGGTACCAAGTCCGGACCAATCGATTTTTACATTGTCCCGGGTCAACGGCCAAGCAGTAAAACCCGCTTCTCTAATGATCTCGGCAGCCTTCAGATCCAGGCGGTCCAGGAGCCCATTCAGGCGGTGGTACTCATAATCATGCTCACGTGTATGACCATTGCCGATGCCATTGATGACTGCCGGGTCCATGGCCACTGCAATAGAGACCCCATAGCCCATCCCCAGACGCCGCTCAGAAGGAAGCGCATTCAAATCGGCAAAACCAACAATGGCAGCCCCCATCAGGCTCAATTCCTTGCTCAAACGGTCGGTCAGATCTATCATTCAACATCATCCTTTCATACCGCTCCGTAGCGGGAGCCTGAACGTTACATTTACGGATCCACGCCTCTTTAATAATTTTATAGAACTGTTTCCGGCATTTCCATAAAAATGCATGGTAGAATTGCTTTCCGGGGGCTTGATGATTATGCTTGGAATATAAGAGGCAATATATGATGGGAGGTCAGTCAAGATGCAATTCCGATCATTAGGGTGTTCCGGTCTCAAGGTCAGCAGTCTGTGCATGGGCACCATGACCTTCGGCAACCAGGCTGACAAGAAGAACTCTTTTGTGATACTCGATCGCGCCCGGGAGGCCGGCATCAACTTCATCGATACCGCAGATGGTTATCCATTAGGCGGCAGCTTCGAACAGCTGGGTTCCACAGAAGAAATCATCGGTGAGTGGCTGGTCGGCAGGCGGGACAAGTTTGTGCTGGCCACCAAATGCTTCATGCCCATGGGACCGGATATCAATGAACGCGGCCTCAGCCGAAAACACGTCATAGATGCCGTCGAGAATAGCCTGAGAAGGCTCAAAACTGATTATATCGACCTCTACCAGGCTCATCAATTTGATCCCGCAACACCGATAGAGGAGACTATGCGTGCCTTCGATGATCTGGTCCGCCAGGGCAAGGTCCGCTATATTGGGGTATCCAATTGGAAGGCCTGGCAGGTGATGAAGGCTCAGGGCATCGCAGAAATAAAGAACTACATCCGCATCGAAAGCGTTCAACCCCGTTATAACCTGCTGTTCCGCTTGATCGAAGAAGAACTGGTCCCTCTTTGTCTCAGTGAAGGGATCGGTATAATAAGCTACAATCCCCTGGCTGGCGGTATACTGACCGGGCGCTACCAGCCCGGTCAGGCGGTAGAGGAGAATACACGCTTCTCGCTGGGTGGGGTCTATCAGGCAGGCAGTCTCTACAAAGAACGTTACTGGCAAGAGCCGGTTTTTGCAGCTGTAGAAAGATATCGCGCCTGGTGCCGGGAAAACTCCTGTGATATGGCTACTACCGCCGTACGCTGGACCATGCATCAACCCGCCATCAGTTCTGTTATTATCGGGGCCAGCCGTCCCGAGCAGATGGAGGCGAGCCTGGCATCCGCGGATATGCCGCCACTGGGACCAGAGGCTATCGAATGGCTCAATGACCTGTGGTTCTCTCTGCCCCGGCGCCAGGATAACCGATAACCAGCCATAGTTCAAAAAATAAAGCCCGCCGATCAATATCACGGCGGGCTTGTAAACTCATTGCTTTACGTATTATTTTTAATTATATTTTGTCAATCGGCCTCTAGGATGCACCATCCAGTGGACAGCTGGCATAGCATTTGAAGCAATGGTATTGAAAACCGATAAATTGAGCCTGATACATCCCCCAAAAATCATCGGTCATCAAGAGCTTGCGCTGCTCCTCGGGCTGAGCACCAATAAAGCGATTCCAGAAGCTGATGATCTTGCCTAAACCATAAGGCTGGGATACCTTGAGACACCTGGCACAATCGGTCAGCCCCTCTTCTTCCAGGGCTTGAGCTGGACACTCTTCCACGCAGATACCGCAATCGATGCACAAGTCCTCAGTCACCGGAGGATCAGAGGCCAGTTCCAGATCGGTCAATACGGCAGCAAAGAGCACCCGGGGACCGAGTTTAGGGTGGATGACCAGATTATGCCGGCCGAATGCCCCCAGCCCTGCAGCAACGGCAGCATGGCGCAGCGACACATCGGCAATAACTCCCATGGTTTTTGTGCTCATCTCCAGGGGATAGGACCCGGGCACCGTCATGGCCTTGGCCCCACATTCTTTTTCCAAAAATCGTGCCATACTATAGTTTATGGACCGGGCATGTTCCATCACATCCAGGCGTCCGTTCATGGCAATTCGAGGATTGTCGCTTTCAACATGCGACATCTCTCTTATGGCCATGACTACCATCGATCTTACCTCGGGGAATATCGTATTGATATCTGGCGTGCGCGGGCTGTGATAATCAACAATATTGACAATGCCGACATCATCTGCCCCCAGGCTGATGGCAAACTGCTTTATCTTTTCCTTCATGGCTGGTGCCCCCTTTCCGATTACCCGACTTGATCAGGACCGGTTCATCTTAATAAACGCTTCCAGACGGCCTTTTTCCGTAAGAACCGCCCCCATCATTTCGCGCCCGCTGGCAGGAGTCGAAGGCGGGTCCTCTCGTCTGCTCATCTGTAGGGCATCGCCGGGGCAGACCGATACACACAGACCGCACCCGATACATCTTTCCGCCTCTACAGCCACTACCTCGCCAGCTTCAACTACGGCTTCTACCGGGCAACGGTCGTCCAGACATGCCATACAGCCTATGCACTCTTCTGCCTGGTAATCTACAATAAAGCCGGAACGGGAAAAAGCATGAGGATTCTTCAATCGTGTCAGCCCGCGCAGGATGGTACAACAACAGGAACAGCAATTGCATACTACAGCGAACTCGTCCTGCGAGTTGTTACAAGTATGTACTAACCCGGCCTCCTCCGCCTTATCCAAGACCTCAATGGCTTCCTGCGCCGTAATATGACGGGCTCGCCCCCGCTCCACCAAATACTCGGCATTGCCGCCAAAAGCCAGACAGACTTCAATGGGTTTCTTACAATTTCTCATACTGACACGGCAGGCGCAGTCAGCCAGGGCTATATAGCGAGCGCGTTCGATCATATTGGAAACGGATTCATAAGGTAGGATCTCGGTGATCATTGTCAGGCTTCGGCGCACAGGTATAACACGCATCTGCGGAGTTGGCGAACCGGCAAACTCATTACCCAGGGCTTCTTCGTGATATTTATGCCATAGATGCCCCAATTGATCCCGTAAGGCGATATCCTTTATCCGCATAAAGGGAAACTCAAATAATTCGGGGATAGTTGGCAGGAGGCTGTAACGCGGGTCACCTTCCTTGTCCTTTTTAGCATAGACCACAGCCCGGTCAGCCATTCCCTCCAATGTGCTGTAGACTGTATCAACCGGCTTCCCAGCTTTTTGAGCGATGGTCTGCAGCGGCGTCAAAACAAAGGTCAGCTCAGCCGCAATCGCAGCCTCCTCCTCATTGAATAATATCCTGAGGATCTGGTCAAAAGTCTCGGTCGCCGGTGCACCCGCCGGATGCAAACTCAATTTCTGCTGTAACCGCTGATAATCGTTCATAATGCTCCCCTCCCACACTATTATCGATCTGGGCTTTTAACCTGTTATCATGCCCTCCAGGGCAGCCAGGCTTCTCTGGAAACTCGTTAAGTTTCCCTCGTTAACTGTCTTTTTCATAGCCTCATTAAAGTCATAAGCGATCATACCCGCCTTGATCGCTATCTCCTGTCCACGTTCTGTGAGATATACGTTAGTCGCCCGGCGGTCTTCCAGATCAGTTCGTCTCTCCACCAACCCTTCCTTGGCCAGACGATCTACCAGCCCGGTGATAGCCGGCGGGTCCAGTTGTACCGCTGCAGCGATATCCTTCACACTGCTGCCGTCTGCTTCCATTAGGCAAAACAATACAAATGACTGTCCCAGAGTAATGTTGAGCTCGGCGAACTTATTGTTGTATTCCCTTTGTATCCGCCGGGTCAGTGCCCCCAACCGGAAGCACAAATAATCAGTAAACGAATCCACACTCATTCTCCTTTGCTAATATATTAACAATTAATATGTTAACTATTAATATATTAAGCTTAACTTAAGGTTTTGACAATAAAGAAATTTAGAAATATAAACAACCCACGGTCAGCTTTTTCGCAATAATAAAAACAAAAGGCCCTTACGGGCCTATGCAAAAATATCGCTATGAAACGTTAACTATATACTAGATATACTGTTGATGATAGCTTGTATCATATTCAGCTTGGTATAATCACCTTCGGTGAACTGCGCCATCATGTTTTCCGGCCCCAGCAGAGTGTCGCGGATCAGCTCGGGATCAAGCCCCTCCTGGTGCAGACGCAAGGTGTTGGCCTGCAGGTTTTTCGACCATTCGATCTTTTCCCGCAGCTTTTCCCTTCCCGGCTCGTAGATCCCTCCTCCAGAGCAGAATATGGTCTGGAAATCATAACTGAGCAGGTGCTCCAGCGAAGCTATGGTAAGTTGCAAGTCCTCATTGCGGCGCAGGTGGGTGACCTTTATGGATCGGAAGAGATCCCCGGTAAAGAGCCAGCCGTTCTCTTCCTGCAGCAGGGCGATATGGTCTGGGGCATGCCCCGGGGTATGGATCACCCTGAAACGGTATTTGAAGCCTTCAACGAAATCACCCGCCGGCTTGCAGGCTGAGGAAGGGGGCAGGTCAAAGAAGAAGCGCTGATAATACAGCAGCTGAGGTGCCCATCGGGAAGTATCACTGATCAGGGGTATACCTTCGGGATGAGCGTATATGGGGATCTCCTTTACATTGAAAAGGGGATTGTTGCCGATATGATCCTCATGATGGTGGGTATTGATTACCTTGGTTATATCCAGTTCATCGAATACGGGCAAGAATTCTCCGCGTTGTTTGAATGGTCCGGTATCGATCAATATCCCATCGACGTAATAGAGAGCCATCGTATACACAATCTGACCCTCAAATTCTATATTTTGAACCAGTTGGGTCACTTCGCCTAAGTCATTGCGAACTATCATGATAACATCCCGCTTTCACTTCCAAATATGATTTGAGAGGAACTGAAATACACGATCCCTATCCTTACAGAGACAGCTTCGCCGTGCCGATGTTTTTGGTCGGGTACCAGGTATCCCCGTCATGACCGGCATAGCCCTGCTCCTCCAAAAAGTGCAGGTGGTTTAAAACCATCATCATCTCGTAGGCCCAGAATATAGGCTCGGGTCGGGGCAGATGCCGGTATATCGGCAGCTCCCTGGCGATATCCTCTACGGTGCCATGACTATTATACAACAGCCTGGCCACCCGAAGCTGGCGGTCCAATACTGTGGTGCGGTAGGCCTGCAGCCGTTTGCCCTCGGGATCACGTATGAAAGGAGTGCCATGGCCGCTGATGTAATAGTCCGCCCCTATGGCAGCCAATCGATCCAGAGATTTCAACTGGTCGGACACGGATGAATGGACCATGCCATACCAGGGGCCAAACTCCGAAAACTCAATATCACTGGTAAATACGAAACCCTGCTCCGGGAAAAAGAAACAGCAGTGCCCGGCGCAATGACCCGGCATGTGCAAAACCCGAAAGGTAATGTTGCCGGTACAGATCTCCTGGCCATCTTCCAGTTCCTCAAAGCCCGGAATGGGACGATAACACATGGCCTGCAGGAATATCTCCGACCATTGCGGAGTGAGCAGAGAGTCAAAGTTAAATTCTTTGAGGTACCCCTCGGCCGATTCTACGATGGCCCGGTCCGCCGGATGCATCAGGACCCTGGCCTCCGGAAATGCGTGGGTATACCGGCAGTGATCCCCATGGCCATGTGAATTCACGATCAGCTGGGGCGGCTCACGCAGCAAATCAGTCAGTTCACTCTCATCACATCCGGTTTCAATCATGCAGCGAACATCATCTTCCACCAGAAGGCAATTGCAGTTGGCATAGTGGAACCCAGGAAACTCTAACAATTGGACATAACGATCGATCTTGTGTCTCACGGTCCGCATCACCTCCGGTCTCTTGATAGCCTTCAGTGGTTTTTTGTTAAGGTCTTTAATTACATTATATTTTGCATTATAATAATTGCAACAACGTATTTCTCGATTCGAGATACTTTGGTGAGATCATAAATCTTTTCCAGCCTATTGACAATCCCCTCCGCTTCCCGGAACATTAAGAAAAATACGCGAAAGAAGGAGCAGTACAGTAGAATGGAAGATTTCGCACAGTTCATCCCGTATCAAATGAAACTGGCCATGAAAGGCTTTGAAAAACAAGGATCGGATTACACCGCCCATTACAATCTTTCCATAGGACAGTCATATATTTTGATATCCCTGCTGGAAGAGAACGGCTCGACCCTAACCCGGGTCGGACAGCGCGCAAACCTGGAAAGTTCCACTCTTACCAACATGGTCGACCGCATGGAAAGAGACGGCCTGGTCGAACGCAAGCCTTCCCGTCTGGACCGCCGGACCATACGGCTGTATATCACTGATAAAGGACGGGAGATAGGATGTAAGATCTATGAAGAAGCGTGCCGGCACGATGCTGCTATACAGGCAGCCCTCGGCGAATACCGGGATGCCTGGTATGAGATCGTCAAACGAATGGGAAAATTCATAGCGGACGGATACGAGCCAGCAGACAATAGCAGTCTGATTTCCGGAAAAGAATAATAAAGTGGAACAGTCCAACACTATGTTCCGTTGCTTCATGGATGCTTCGAACGGTATATAATAACAGTAACCGGATCAACCGGTCAACACAGACGTTCTGGATTCCAAATGAGGGAGGCAGAAATATGTATAAAAAGGTATTGATCGCACTGGACGGATCAGACCCGTCATTTCGGGCGGTAGGCGCCGTTGCCAAAATGGCCGACTGTATAGAAGAGATATCACTTATAAATGTGATCACTATCCAACATGTTTTTTCCGCTGACGGTCAGACTATGGATTTCTTCCCATCCGAGTATTACCAGGAACTCTCGCAGAATGCCCACGAGGCGCTGGACAAAGCTGAGCAGATGCTGGGCAAACATCCGGGTATCACCAGGATAGTTGAATCTGGTCCCCCTGCCGAAATCATTTTACAGGTAGCCGAACGGGATCATTGTGATCTGATAGTCGTAGGCAGCCGGGGGCATAACACCATAGAAAGGCTATTTTTAGGAAGTGTCAGCCATAAGATCGTGTCTCTGGCCAATTGTCCGGTGATGTTGGTCAAATAAACCCAGCCTATTCCCTCCTGGGAGGCCCTCAAATGATTATTAATGAACTTGGCCATATACAGAGTGATCTATATATACTCGGGCATATCGAGTGCCCCATATACCTGCTGGACGGGCCGCAACCAGTGGTGATCGATGCAGGCCTGAGTTGTTTAGGCGGGCTATACCTGCAGTCCATACAGTCCGTCCTGGGCGGCCGGCAGCCGGCTGCGCTGTTTCTCAGCCATGTCCATTGGGATCATTGCGGGTCGGTTTCCTATCTGAAAAAGGCTTTTCCCAATATGAAGATCGCCGCATCAAAAACCGCTGCGGATATCCTCAAAAGGCCCAATGCCGTAGCCCTGATCAAAAGTCTGAATGAAAACTTCGCCGCAAGTATGCGGGCTCTCCCCGGTATCGACTCATCGATATTCATTGATGATCATTTCGTTCCCTTTGAGATCGACATGGAACTGCACGACCACGGATCATTTGATATGTCTGGCGGTAGAAGAATAGAATCGCTGGCAACCCCAGGTCACACCCAGGACCACTTCAGCTTCTGGCTGCCCGATGAAAAGATCCTGCTGGCCGGAGAAGCTGCCGGAGTACACTATGGTCCGGGAATAGTCTCTACTGAATTTGCCTCCGATTATGAAGCTTACTTATCTTCTCTTAAACGCCTGGCGGACCTTCCGACCGAGGTCTTCTGCCAGGGCCATTACGGTTATCTGGATGACCATGAAGAAGTCCGTGCTTTTTTTGACCTATCGATTGCCAGCACTACCGGCTTCAAAGCCAGAGTCGCGGAACTGCTGGCCGAGGAATCCGGTTCTATCGACCGGGTCGCCCTGCGGGTAAAACAGGAACGTTACGATACCATTCCGGATCCTAAGCAGCCGGAACCTGCCTATCTTTTGAACCTCAGGGCCCAGATAAAACATCTGGCCGCCAAGGTGCAATAAGTATATCGTTGGTTTAACTTTCTAACGACAACATTCTTGTTCTTTGACGGTCATAAACCTGGGTGACTCTGCCCAAGGGAGCCGAACACCTGCCTTCACTCAGCCTAACGTATATGGCGGGTAATAAAGGGTGTTATTCATTAATATACCGCTTGCTTTCCAGTTGTTTTTGTATGGCGATAATCAGTTCATCCTGATGGGCCAGATGTTTCATGATGATCTCGATTTCCTTCTCGGCCTTCATATTGACTTCGAAATCATGTTCAGCCGCCAGACGGTCCTTATCAGCCTGTCGGTTCTGGCTCATCATAACGATCGGGCCGGTATAGGCAGCCTGAAAAGATAAGACCAGATTGAGCAGTATAAATGGATAAGGATCCCAGGCACTTATTCTCAAGCCATGGAGATGTGCCTGGTGGAAGGCCAGAACCACATTCAAGATCATCCAGAGAATCAATATAATACTTTGGAAGATGATGAATTTCCAGCTGCCGACGGTATTAGTGACTTTATCCGCCGCTCTTTGGCCAACAGTAGTAATTGCATCAAAGGCCTGGTTTACATTGGTCACCGGAGGGTGGTCATGTTTGTACTCAGCAGCCGGGCCGCACTTTACTTCTGTCAATTGTACCACTCCTTATCATTCGCAAAATTGAATCTCAGGTTTATCTATAATGCTCATAGGGTCCGTTGTTTTTGGATCTCGATCAACCAGCGTAGATCAAATATAGGGCATAACCAACTAAAAACCCGGACCATCCTAGGCCCGGGTTTCATGATATCTTTATCTATATCTCGGTTTGGGTGGCTACGATATGGTCTGCTCCGTACTTTTCCCTCAACCGCGGCTTCTCGATCTTGCCGGTCGGGTTGCGGGGAACTGAGTCAAAAATGATTTTCCTCGGCCGTTTATAACGCGGCATGGCAGTACAGAAGGCGCTTATCTCTTCCTCGGTACACTCCAGGCCCGGCTTCAGTTCTATAATGGCAGCAGCGATCTCACCTACGCGCCGGTCGGGCAGGCCGATGACCGCCACATCTTTGATGGCATCATGGGAACGGAGGAAGTCTTCCACTTGTACCGGGTATATATTCTCCCCGCCGCTGATGATGACATCCTTCTTCCGGTCGACCAGGTAGATAAAACCGTCCTCATCCATGCGGGCCATATCACCGGTAAAGAGCCAACCGTCCTTTTTCACTGCGGCGGTGGCTTCCGGGTCGTTATAATAACACTTCATGATGCCAGGTCCGGTAACGACGAGTTCCCCGACCTGACCCTGCTCTACCGGGATGCCGTTTTCATCGGTGATCTTGATCTCCCAATTGTGCCCCGGCACTCCGATAGCCCCAACCTTGTGTATGTTTTCGATACCAAGATGTACACACCCCGGACCGATGGACTCGCTTAAACCGTAGTTGGTATCATAATCGTGATGCGGGAAATGCTTTTTCCAGCGTCGGATAAGGCTGGGCGGGACCGGTTGGGCTCCGATATGCATCAGCCGCCACTGAGATAGTTCATGTTCTTCAAGGTTGATGGCCCCGCTCTCGATCGCATCCAGTATATCCTGGGCCCAGGGTACCAGCAGCCACACGATAGTGATCTTCTCCTCGGAGACAGTCTTTATGATCCATTCCGGCCTCACGCCACGCAGCAGGACGGCCTTGCTCCCAGCCATCAGACTGCCAAACCAATGCATCTTGGCGCCGGTATGATACAGCGGCGGGATACACAGAAAGTTGTCCTCTCTGGTCTGACCATGATGCGCATATTCCGTATAGACTGCCGACATCAAGCTGTGGTGAGTATGCAGGATGGCTTTGGGCCGACCGGTGGTCCCGGAAGAAAAATATATCGCCGCGTCATCGTCCTCGGAAATCTGGATCATAGGATCCTCAGAGCAGCAGTTGGCAGTCAGACGGTCATAGTTCTCCGCAAAGCTGGGTCGGTTTTCCCCGGCAAACAGGAGTATCTTGACCTGGGGTATCTTTTCGTAGATGCTCTCCACCCGGCCGATAAATTCAGGGCCAAAAATCAAAACACTGGATTCGGACAGGTCCAGGCAGTACTTGATCTCGTCTTCAGTGTAGCGGAAGTTGAGGGGTACGGCAATGGCACCGGCCTTCAAAATCCCAAAGTATATCGGCAGCCATTCCAGACAGTTCATCAGCAGGATGGCTACCTTGTCACCCTTTTTGATCCCCCGTTTGAGAAGAAGGTTGGCCACGCGGTTGGCTTTCTCATCAAAAACCCGCCAGGTCATATCGCGCCGATACTCACCTGCCGGGTTGTTTTCTACCAGTTCATACTCTTTCCAGATAACATTATGGCTATCCTGAAGGTCCAGGTTTATTTCAGTCAGGCATATCTCCGGTCCATAAAGATCCGCATTGCGTACTAGTAATTCAGTGATGATCATTGCCCAATCCTCCCGTTCTACGTGTGTACACTATTAGATAAACTAACCATCCTACATCACGCCTACGAATTATTATAGAATTATCAGATCACGGAATCAATAGATTATGATCGGTATTCCTCGAATAAAAGAGAAAATCGATTTCAACCAAAGGTATTTGATCCGGATAACGTCAATTAAAAGATAACTTTTTCGTATTTCCCGCTGAAGTCAAGAAACTCTGCCTGAGCCTGTTCAAGATAGATCGGGCCGATGACCCATCCCGTCTTTTCATTATACAACTCTCTAAGCCTGGGCATGGCAGCAAATACTGCCTCTGCGGCTTCGGGCCGGTCATCAGTGACAGCCTTGCCGGAGATCCTTATCCATTCGAAATTTGGACTGGCAGTACAGATCTCCACATTCGGATTCACCAGGATCTGCTGATAAGATTTCTTGTGTTTACCGATAGCGAAATACAGCTTCCCTTCGTATTCCATAAAAAAGCCTAATGGTCTGACCCTTGGTCGATCGCCATCTTCCGTGGCAAAATAGAACACCGGGTTTTCCTTTAAGAAATCTAAGACCTTTTGCACTCGTCAGCCCCCCTGTTGAATATATTAATTAATTACCTGACACGATTTGATCACAACCGGGGAAAGCATCTTCCCCGGTTGCCGGGTCTATCTCAGAATCGTTCAAGATATTCCTGCAGATCATCGATGTATCTTCCTACGTGGATACCGTCAACGAAAGAGTGATGAGCTTGTACGGAAAAAGGCAGCAGCATTTTACCGCCATCATTGTAGTACCTGCCCCAGGCAATTCTCGGTACGGAATCATCCCGGTTGAACGAGATGGTATGTGATAAACTGGTAAACGATACCCAGGGAATGCCGGTAATATAGATCAAATCGTCCCGGCCTTCGACATCACGGGCCACAAAGTAATCTTTCTGTTCATTTGATTTCGCTTCTGCCACAGCGGCAAAGGTTTCTATAGAGGGTTGCATATCGACCGTTACCATTTTAAACAGATCGCTGCCTTCCGACATATCTGTAAAGGAAGGGTGTACGATATCATGTAATACTACCTGTTCCCCGCGGATCCGGTAGCGAAATTCCTCTACTCCGTTTATGGCATGGGTCACTGCGAATATCATTGCATAGTAAAATGATATATCCTTGTCTTTTACAGCCTCAAGAAAACGTGTGATATCCAGATTCAGACATATATTATAATGCGGATAGTCCATTCTTTTGAAAAAACTGAAGTGTGTTGCCCGCGGCCAGGTGCCCAGATCGATCACTTTCATATTATTATCCTCCTGTAATCTCGTAAGGCGGCTGTCCTAATCTGCCTCTGGAAGAACGACATCCTTGTTGGTAATAAACATGATGTATGAGCAAAAACATACTAGCGTGTCTTCCTCATCGTATATTCTGACTTCACTGCTGCCTATCTGTCTGCTGCGGTGCACCGCGGTGGCAACCGCCCTGATTTTTCCCTGTTTGGCCGGTCGGACATAGTTGATATTGGAATTCAGTGTCACTACCAGCTTTCCGAATGATATTATCGATACCCCAGCAGTAATGTCTGCCAGGGTCGAAAGGGCACCTCCGTGCAGGGTGCCCATAAAATTATGATGACCCGGGTCGTAATCGAGCTCCGCTTCGGCATGACCCTTCTCCATCTTCAGTATTTTCATGCGGTTGTTGGTGCTGAACACATCATTTTTATTGAAGTGCTCCCGAAAGCTCTCATAATCCATTTTACATACTCCCCCCAACAAAAATAAAGCTATTCTCCCTTCAGACACCCGTGTGATACATTTATTACTGCTGGTTATGGTCTGCTGACTATTGCCGGCGTAGGAGAAAAACCCCGAGCTTGAAAAAGCTTGGGGTCGTGTTTGAATGGTTTAATGATTTTGGATTATAACCCCCAGAAGTGAAGTCCCTTCTCCTGCATAATAAACCAGGCTACCACCAGCCACCCGGCCAATGCCGCTATACCCAGGACATTATCCGCCAGCGATAGTGTTGACCGCTTAACTATGATATAGGTAACCATGATAATGGCATAAAAACCAATTAGCCCAAGAGAGATAAAGAACAGGCTGGTCCACCCGGTTTTCAGCCATGCCAGGATAATGACGGCTATCAATATGCTTATTTCGATTACAGAGCTTCTCATGATCATACCTCCCGAAAGGTTATTCAATAAGGGCCCAACCATTTCCTTCATATTATCTCAAATTCCTTCTTCAAAATGCACCTGGCTGCATCCGATGTTCTTATAACCCTTAACTGAGCATTAGTACCATATTATCTCCGGTAACGGGAGATTGAAGAATTATTATACAAGATGTCATTGCGAGCGAAGCGAAGCAATCTAAGAGGCGTCGCAGAGACAGATTGCTTCGCTACCGCTCGCAATGACAAAAAAGGTATGATTGAAGATGGCGATATACATTTCCTCATTTTTATTGCGAATGATAATATATAATATAGTGTCGATAGTTTACGGAAGGATGAATTTATATGTACGACAACATAATTGAAGCCATTGGGCATACTCCATTGGTCAGGATAAACAAACTCAACCCCAAACCGCACATCCCGCTGTATGCGAAGCTGGAGGGCTTCAACCCGACCGGAAGCATAAAAGACCGTATCGCCATAAAAATGATCGAACAGGCAGAGGAGAACGGCACACTCACCCCGGGAAAGACCATTATAGAGCCCACCTCGGGCAATACCGGAATTGGTCTGGCCATGATAGGTGCTATAAAAGGCTATCCGGTGGAGATAGTCATGAGTGAGGCGGTCTCTATCGAACGCCGCAAAATGATCGAGGCCTTTGGAGGAAAATGCGTACTGACCGATGCCTCCCTGGGGACCGACGGGGCCATCCAAAAAGCCCGGGAACTGGTCCGCACCTATCCCGATAGATATTTTATGCCCAACCAGTTTTCCAATGAATATAACAAGCTGGCCCATTACCTGACCACCGCCAATGAGATCTGGGAGGATACCGGGGGAAAGGTCACCCATTTCGTTTCCGCTCTGGGTACCTCAGGAACCATCATGGGCGTGGGCATGGGCCTTAAGGCCAAAAATCCAGCGATACAGATTGTTGAAGCCCATCCGGTCCTGGGCCATTACATTCAGGGCCTTAAGAACATGCAAGAGGCCATAGTCCCGGAAATCTACGATCCTGATCAGATCGACCACCGGATCATGATCGAATCCGAGGCGGCATTTGCCATGGCCCGTAAAATCGTGGCACAGGAAGGCATCCTGGTGGGGATGAGCAGCGGAGCAGCCATGCTTGCGGCAGTGGAATGCATCAAAGAGCTTGAAGAAGGTTTCGTTGTAGTGGTATTGGCCGATCGGGGGGAAAAGTACCTGAGTACGAATCTATTTGACCTGCCTTCGGATTAGCAAATAGCATCAATATTTTAAAACCCGGACCCATGAACCTGGTTTGTTTCATGGGTCCGGGTTTTGATTTTGCGCTGTCCAGTTATGCTTTTAGGGTATGCTTGTGGATAGAATATCAGGGAGTAGGTGCATTGCATTGTCCATATGCATTATCTCCCCAGGCCACCACCATGCCGTCGCTCTTCAAGGCCATCGAATGGATGCTCCCGGCGGAGATTGCTGTGACTCCGCTCAGCCCCGCGGGTACATTGCATTGTCCAGAAAAATTATACCCCCAGGCCACCACCGTACCGTCGTTCTTCAAGGCCATCGAATGGACATCTCCGGCAGCGATTGCCGTGACCCCGCTCAACCCGGCGGGTACATTGCATTCTCCATTATCATTGCATCCCCAAGCCACTACCGTACCATCGTTCTTCAAGGCCAGCGAATGGAAGCTTCCGGTGGAGATTGCTATGACTCCGCTCAGCCCGCCGGGTATATTACATTGTCCTTTACTATTATCTCCCCAAGCCACTACCGTACCATCATTCTTTAAGGCCATTGAAGCGAAGCCTTTGGCAGAGATTGCTATGACTCCGCTCAGCCCGCCGGGTACATTGCATTGTCCAAAATCATTATTCCCCCAGGCTATCACCGTGCCGCTGCTTGTCAGGGCCAGCGAATGGCTGATTCCGGCAGCAACTGCCGTTGCCGTTGTCGTCCCATTGGTCAGCTGGGGGGGTACAATGCATTGTCCATCACTATTATATCCCCAGGCCGCCACCGTGCCATCGTTCCTTATGGCCAGCGTATGGCCGCATCCTGCGATTGCCGTCGCCCCGCTCAGCCCGGAAGGTACATTACATTGTCCGTCATTATTATCTCCCCAGGCTACTACTGTACCGTCGTTCCTTCTGGCCAGCGAATGGGATAATCCGGCGGCGATTTGCACGAATACCTTGGTTGCCGGGAACTGTGCTGTCACAGTTGAGTTATCATCAAATGTTGTGCTGGTCGCTCCGGGCACGGTGAAGTAACCCGAACCCATCGCTGTTGCCTCATAATTCATCGAGTTTAATGTGATGGTCGCAGTATAGACCTGGCTGCCCTTATAGGGAGAATCAGCCGGATTCCAGGTTACCGTACCGGTATACTGCGCTGTCGCATCGATGTCCGTGTCCGGGATCTGGCCGGTAGCCGGGGCAGTAAGTCCGGTGATAGTTCTTATATCTATAACTGCCTTGTTGATAGTTCCATTTGGTTCAGTGTAGGTTACCGGCGCTAAATAATTGCCGGAAGCTGCACCGTCCAGAGTATATACTACCGTTATAGGCTTAGGCGTTCCTGCATTCGCATCGTTATAATTGGCTGCGGCACTGACTGTCACCACATCAGCCCCTACCACGCCTTCAAGAGCGCCAGGACTTACCGCAGCTGTTGTCGTTCCGTCATAGGTTTTGTTTGGGGTCAGGGAAAGGCTGTTAAGGGTCAGCTGCTTGGGGGTGATCACACCGGTCGTATTATAGCTAGCCGGCACGATATAGTTGGCAATATCGCCTCCGGTGATGCTGTATATAACGGTTATATTTTTCCCGGAACCCACTGTCGGATCAACATAATCGGCCGTGGCATCTACGATCACATCTTCAGTCACTACTACCCCGGCCAGGGTACCGGGGGTTACTAGGGCGGTGGTCGTGCCATCGTAGACCTTGCTGGTGGTCAGGGTAGGCGCGGAAATAATCAGTTGCTTGGCGGTTATCTCGCCATCATTTGTTACCTGGTCGGTTGGTTTGGTATAGTTGCCGATATCAGTTCCGTCCAGCGTAAAAACGGTAGTGATGGTCTTGCCGCTTCCCAGAGCAGGCGAATTATAGTCGGATACTGCACTGATAGTTACATCATCACCAGTGATTACTCCAGATAAAGTACCCAATGTAACAGCCGCGGTGGTAGTCCCGTCGTATTGTTTGGAGTCGCACAACGTAAGACTGGGAGCGGCCAGCTGTTTGGCGGTTATTGCTCCGGTATGCACGATGGTATCCGCCGGTTTGATATAGTTCCCGGCCTTTGATCCGGTCAGCGAATAGACGATGGTAATGGTCTTGCCGGTTCCTGCATCTGGCGTGTCATAATTGGCTTCTGCGCATAGAGTCACATCATCCCCGGCAATTACTCCGGATACCGTGCCGGCTGTTACTGCAGCAGTAGTAGTTCCATCATAAACCTTGCTCGCCGTCAGGGCAGGGGCGGAGATGGTCAGTTGTTTGGCGGTGATCACACCGGTATTCACGGTGAAGTCAGCCGGTTTAGAATAGTATCCCGAATTTGCCCCAGTTATCGTATAGACCACGGTGATAGTTTTGCCAGTCCCTACATCTGCTGTATTGTAGTTGGCTGCTGCGGTTATCGTCAGGCTGTCGCCAGGGGTTATTCCTGATAAGGTGCCTGGCACAACAGCCGCTGTGGTAGTACCATCATATACCTTGGTCAAGGTTATCGCTGGATCGGCAATGCTCAAAGGCTTCAGGATGACCTCACCGGAACCTGAATCACTTGATGGGGTGTTGACCACTTGAGGGCTCTGGTTTTCTGCCTTCTGGGCTTCTTCCTGCAGTTCCGCGGCGGTTTTCTCATCCATCTGATCAAGTTGTTCCTGGATCTTATCCTGCAATTCTTCAACTGCTTCAGATTCAAGTTCTATGCCGCTGGTTTTCAAGGCGTCGATAACTGCCTGGACCGCACTTTCCACGTCCTGGTAGGTCTGCCCCGGGGCCTCGCTGGGAGCAATATCTGCACTCTGATTTACATCCTGCTCTACCGAGGCATCTATGAAAAATACCTGGACCTTGACTTCGCTAAAGGCTTCCTTGTCACCTGAATCCATGGTCCCTTCTTTACTGGCTGAATCTCCTTCCTCTTTGACACTAGCGGTGTCGCTGCCGTTAAGCGTTACAGTATCTCCCGTAAATCCGGTCAGCTGGGCGTCGCCGCCCAGGCAGGATACCCGGCAGGTACGATCGGGATTAACGGTTATCTTGACATAGGTCCCTCTGATGGCGGCTATGCCCCAGGGCATATCTACTTTCACCTTTACCTTTTTACTCTTGGCTGTTTTATACCAGGCCTGATCCTGTGTTTTATCGTCTGCAGCTGCCAGGTGATTGAAACCGTCCAGGGCTGCGATCTGGCTGCCGGCCTGGCTGGTTTGGATGATCTCGGTCTCAGTCTCGGTGGAGGGGGCTGACTGACCTGGAACCTGGTGTTTGGTGGCCAGGGCGCCGTAAATTGTCCCTTCATCAAGGGCCATATTCAGGTAATCTACCGCTATCCCTTCACTGCCGTCTTTCTTGATATAGCGGCGGCCATCAGATTGTTTGATGGTCATCACACTACCAGCTTCCAGCAGATTACTGGTACCGTCAGGGTAACTTATTCTGGCGCTGCTGTTGGCCGCAGTCTTTATTTGGTCGCCTTCGGTCACGATATATCCATTTTTTAATATCCGGCTTTGGCCATTGCGTATCAGGGAAACCTGACCGGTGATATCGCTCACTGTCCCTTGAAGCTTTACCTGACTTAAAACGGGGTCCTTGGTGATGAGTATAGCCAGGGCACGCGCCAGGCTGCCCCGGTTCATTTCAGCATCTGGATAAACGTATTTGCCGTCCTTGGACAGGCCTATCATATCCAGAGCGAGAGCAGTACCCATATTGGCTGCAGCCCAGTGGTCAGGGGCCATATCACTCAAGGCCGGCAGGGCGGCTTGTTCTTTTTGAGTGCAAAGGCGCATGACCAGGCTGATGCCCTGGGCACGGGTCAGGCTGACTTCCGGACGAAAGGTGCCATCGGGGAACCCACCCAGGTAGCCGGCCTTTTCGGCTGCGCTTATGTAGTTTAAGGCCCAATGTCCGGTTGGCACATCTGTAAACCGGCTGGTCCCGGCAGGAGGCGTTTGCAGCCCGGCTGCCTTGCAAATCACGACAGCAGCCTGAGCACGGGTCAAGCCTTGACCTGGATGATAAGTACCATCGGGGAAACCGGTTATGATGCCCTTCTGGGATATATAGTTTATGCAGATAAGATCAGGGTCGTTTGCCGCAACATCCTTAAAAGGAGCGATTTGCTTTGTGGGACTGGCAGGTGCGCCATGAGCGGGGAAAGGGAATTGAACCACTACCACAGTAAGCATGATCAGGGTAATCAAAAGAAAGGCTGATTTCAAGCTTCTTGTCCAAAACATTTTCATACCACCCAACAGGTGAAAAAGGTTATGTTCATTAATCTATTGTCAAGCCCCGCCAAAACTGAATTATAGATGGGAATTTTACCCCCAACATAACTTTTTTCACTATTTGTTTTATTTAAGTATAAATTATCCAAGGCATAATAATCAAAGAAATTAATATAAGCAAAAAATATTCAATTTACGTAATTAAAATTACTGATCCTTACTATTGAGGATTATCTTATAGTATAAGTAGAAGTATTTCGGCGCAAAAGGGCCTGTCGGGTGCCAGCCAAGGAGTACCGATAGAGATCTCACCGGTGTATAAAAATTTCTGCTGATAATTACGAAGTATTTATTGTGATCGACCGTTTTACTCAATCGCTAAAAAGATTAGAATACAATATATATTCACTGATAAAAGGATGTTTTTATGAGAAGGATCATGGTTTTTGCCCCTCACCCCGATGATGATGTTTTAGGTTGCGGCGGCAGTATTGCCAAGTACGCCAAACAGGGCCACGAGGTGATCACCGTTTTTATGACCTCCGGCGAGGCCGGGAGCCTTACCTGCTCCTGCTCGGAACTGGCTGTCCTGCGCGAAAATGAAGCCCGTCAGGCCTCAGAGGTGTTAGGGGTAAAAGAGACTATCTTTCTGGGCAACCCGGATGGATTTCTGGAATATGGCCGAGATAATCTCGTAAGAATCATGGATCTTCTCCGTTCTGAAAAACCTCATATGGTTTTTCTTCCCCACGGTCTGGACGGCAATGAAGACCACCGGGTCACTCATAAACTAGTGCTGGATGCCTGCCGCCGCGCCAGCGGGCCATGGTTTCAGGAGTGCCCGGGCACGCCCTGGGAGGTGAAGACCATACTGGCCTATGAGGTCTGGACCCCCCTGCAGGAGGTATCCTATATCGAAGACATCACTCCCCATATGGAACAAAAACTTGCAGCTTTGCGTTTGCATGCCTCCCAGCTCGAAGATATCAGGTATGACGAAGCTATCAGGGGGCTAAATAACTACCGGGGCATCATGAGCGGTAAGGGACAGTTTTGTGAGTGTTTCCAGGTATTAAAAACCGGAGTTATAGGGGTATAAACAATGGCCCGAATTTTAATGGTCACGCCTTTCTTGAAAAGCCAGCGCGGCAACAGCATTACGGCTACCCGGCTGTTTAATGGTCTGAACCAAAAAGGCTATACCATAGATCTAATAGCAATGGACGATCCCGATTGGCAGCAGCGGCTTGATAGTTATACCCGGACCAATCCTTATGGTCTGGTCCATGGCTTCCATGCCCTGCAGTTCTCCCGGGCAGCAAATCATCCTGTCATAAAAGAATTGCCGTTGCTTTTGACCACCACCGGCACCGATATAAATTACGAATTAGCGGGGCCCTATAAAGAGCAAACCCTTGATACCCTGTTCAAGGCCAGCAGGATCGTAGTCTTTAATGCAGAACTGGGCCAGCAAATAACCAACACAGGTGCCCGCCTGGAGTCCCGCCTGACCGTTATCCCACAGGGTGTGGACATGCCTGCAGCACCGCCGGTTTCCCGTAAAAAGTTAGGGATATCCGATGCAGATACGATATTTATCATGCCCAATGGTTTAAGACCCGTAAAAAACCTGGATCTGGCCCTGGATGGCTTGGCTATTGCCCACCGCAGCGATCCGTCTTTGTCCTTGCTGATCCTGGGAGCGGCAATAGACTCCGCATATACAGATCACATCAAAACACGCTTGGAACAGCTGCCGTGGGCTCATTATCTGGGCGAGATACCTCATCAACAAATAGGAGGGTTCATGCAAGCTGCCGATGTAGTTCTCAACACATCCTGGGCGGAGGGACAGCCCCAGGGAGCGCTGGAAACTATGAGCCTGGGCAAGCCCTGCATATTGACCGCTGTCCCCGGGAATCTGGGCATAATAGATGACGGGATGGATGGCTATTATATAGAATCTCCCCGAGAGCTGGCAGACGCCGCACTCAAGTTGATGAAAGAGCCTTCTCTTCGAAATGCTATGGGAAGCTCCGCCCGCCAATTAGTAAACGAGAGGTATTCAGTAGAAAAAGAGGTCGCTGCTTATGCCCAATTGTATGAAGCTCTATAATAGACAACGGGTATCGTTAAGGAGGTGAGAAGCTTGTTGGTCATCTATACGAAAACTGGCTGCCCTTATTGCGAGGCAGCAAAAAAGCATTTTAGCGCTGAAGAAACCCCATTCGAAGAAGTAAATCTATCGGTTCACCCGGAGCGGATCCCGGAGATCAAGCAACTGACCAATAGCACCAAGGTCCCAGTCATCGTGGACAATGGCAAGGTTACCGTTGGTTTCAATGGTGGGGGCTGAGGTGTGTAAAAAGACCGTCTGGAAGACGGATCAGACTGCTGACTTCTTTAACAACCTAAAATCCCATGGTCGCTGGACTTCCTTGTATAAATCTTAAAGATAAAAACTCGATTATTTTGTTGTTGATTATTTAAATATGATAGTGCGATGGCCTTCTGATCATGCCTATAGGGAGAAGCATCATGCTGACCTTGAATAATTGTAATCTGTGCCCGCGAGAGTGCGGAATTGATCGCAATACCCAGTTAGGGTTTTGTCAGGGCAGGTACCTGTGCAAGGTGGCGCGAGCTGCCCTGCATTTCTGGGAAGAGCCCTGTATCAGCGGGACCAGAGGCAGTGGAACAGTCTTTTTCAGCGGGTGTAACCTGCATTGTTGCTATTGCCAAAATTATCAGATAAGCAGTGAAGGTCAGGGAAAAGAAATCTCTACTGAACGTTTGGCAGAAACATTTATAGAATTACAGGATCAGGGCGCACATAACATCAATCTGGTAACACCCACTCCTTATCTTCCCCATATTCTTAAGGCACTTGAATCGATCAAACCAAGGCGGCGTATACCGGTGATCTATAATTCCAGCGGATATGAGAAAGTAGAAACCATCAAAGAATTGAATGGCTATATCGATGTCTACCTTCCTGATTTCAAGTACTTTAACAACACGCTGGCCCGCAAATACTCCAATGTCGAGGATTACTTCGAGGTAGCTACAGCGGCGATCCGGGAAATGTTGCAGCAGACTGGAGGGATCGCCTTTGATGAAAATGGCATCATCCGAAAAGGTGTCATGATAAGGCATCTGGTACTCCCCGGGGGTCGGCGGGATTCGCAGGCCATTCTAAATTGGCTGCACGAGAACCTGCCGTCTGACGGCTACTGGCTGAGCTTGATGAGTCAATATACTCCGGCCTATAAGAGCCGGGAACATCCGGAGATCGATCGCCGGATCACCTCCTTAGAATATGAGTCAGTGGTTGAGGAAGCCCGACGTCTGGGGCTGGTCAATGGTTATATTCAGGAGCGCAGCAGCGCCGGGAAACAATACACCCCACCCTTCGATTTGGAAGGAGTCTAGAAAAATACGGTTAGCAAGCAGAGTCAAGAAGTTGATGGATAAGAGGTCTATCCTGTAGTTGAGAGGTGAGATCTTGGAACGCTGGGAGACTATAAAAGCTGTACAACATATGCAGGAGTATATCGATGCAAACATCCATGCACCGATTACTTTACGCGATCTGGCCGCCGCCGCTGGATACTCCCCGTGGCATTCGGCCAGGATGTTCAAAGAAGTTACCAAAAAGGCACCCTTTGAATATATCCGTGCCTTGCGTCTATCAAAAGCGGCCATCATGCTCCGAGATGAAAACCCCAAGGTCATCGATGTGGCCTTTGATTTCGTCTTTGATTCACATGAGGGTTTTACCCGAGCTTTTACCAAACAATTTGGGGTTTCTCCGAAGAAGTTCAGTAAAGGGTCATCTTCCGTTCAGCTGTTCATGCCCGAGCGTGTCCGAAACTATTACCTCAATTTGCAGAGAGGAGAGATAAGAATGAGTGACAGTAAAAATACCAAGACTGTGTTCGTACAGGTGGTCGAAAGGCCGGCTCGAAAGGTCATCCTCAAAAGAGGGATCAAAGCCGCCCATTACTTTGAATACTGCGAAGAGGTGGGCTGCGATGTTTGGGAGGTACTCACAGGCATCAAAGACGCGTTGTATGAACCCATCGGTATGTGGCTGCCGCAGAGTATGATCAAAAATGGGACTTCAGCGTACGTTCAAGGAGTTGAAATGGCCGCTGATTATAATGGACCGTTGCCGGATGGCTACGAGACCGTGGATCTTGCCCCTTGTAAAATGATGATATTCCAGGGTGAACCCTTTGATGATGAGAAATTCGGAGAAGCCATTGAAGACTTATGGGAAACCATGAAGCAGTACGACCCTCAGATTTATGGATTCGAATGGGCTGACGATGAGGGTCCCCGGTTCCAACTGGCGCCTATGGGTTATCGGGGTTATATTGAAGCCAGGCCGGTACGTCAGGTCAGCAAGGAATAACCAGCAGTCTCCGTTTGGCATAGGTTGGTTTTTTGATCAGAAAGATAACAGACCCGGACCATTTTACAATGATCCGGGTCATCATTCTTCTGGTGCAAACTGCCGGGTACTAACGGGGCAGGTTTGGGGGTCATAAGGAATACTCTAGTATTTTATGCTCGGCCCGCGAGGTCTGCCAGCATCTTTCCGGTTGTTCGATAGACTTCACAGCCTTCTGCTGGAATACGAGGTACTTTTTGATTTCACCCCGCAGCCCTTCTTCATCAGTATCCTCATATAGCCTCATAGCAGGATCGACACCTGCCGGGCCTGAACGATACAATATCTCCACATCGAAACTCTTCAGGGTCCCGGCCAGGTAACGGTCGGCATTATAGTTGGCAATAAATCCATCCGGATCACCCAGGCAGAGCAGGCACAGCATCACCACACCCAAACTGACTGCCATTCTGGTAATAGAAAACGTCCATTTCTGTAATGCCACCACCCCGCCGCATATCACAGCTAAAAATACCATGAAAACACATGGCAGCAGCCTGCGCATCGATAAGCCGTAGGCGCCGATATACATGACCATTTTGCTTAATGCAGTAGCAATAAGTATTAAAGTAAGGATGGCCAGCAGTGCATTGAGGATCTTTAGAGTCATACCAGTCTTATGTTGTTTCTGACCAAAAAGATTGGCAGCCGTCAGCACGATCAGATTGATAGCCGCAATGCGGCACAGCTCGAAGAATCCGCTGCGGGCGTATTCGGAGTAAATCTGCCATCCCTCCGGACGCTCGCCGACGAAAGCGGAAAAAAAGTAGGGCAGCTGACTGCCAATGAATAACACATACAGCGTGCACAGCAGTGCTAGCATGGTATAGACCGTAGCGACAGGCAAGATCTGCAGGCCTGCGAAGAACTTGAGGGTGCTGTCTTTTTCAAACATGTCACAGCCTCGTCTATGGGCACCACCGGCGACCAATCCGAAGATATAGGCTCCGATGGGAACGGCCAGAATGCCATATACTATGGTTTCCCCTACCTCCAATCCGTTAAAGACCTTCAAAATACCGTTGGCTATCCGGGAAAAGCCACCACTGTCAGCCTTCATTAGCATCGGTAAAACCACTGCCATCACTATGAGGGTCAGGCCCAGCCCCAGGGCAATGGATAAGATCTGCCTCCTTTCGGCTTTCCGATTGCGGCTCAGAAAACCCAGGCTTTTAAACTGACAGCTAATGTTACTGAACGGAATAATCATTATAGAGTTTAAAAAGTCCAGGCTGATCAGGTTGCTGGTTTTTCCCAGGATCTGCAGCCCGGCGCAACACGTTATCCAATATACTGCGCTGCAGAATAACAAAATAGCAGGCCAGGCACCCAGTCCGTTATTAGCCCAAAGCGAGAAACTGATCCCGGTGAGTAAAACGATGGCCAGCCAAAACCAGCTTGCCCGCGTCATATGCACCCCTTTTTTAGAAAAATATATACCAACAACAGCACAATAACCCAGGGTAAATAGAGTCACCCCCCACCCCTGCCAGGAAAAGAATACCCAGTGCGCAAAACAGAATCCCAATACAAAAGCAAACAAGGCGAAAATGCCATCCTGGCGATCAGGTTCAAAATACTCCATAGCTCGTATCTTTTTTACTCTGGAGATGCCCATATCAACTTGCTCTGAATCCAGATCCGCACATTGATCATACTCGTTCATAGGTTCCCCTCCCTAATTTACTCCTGCTCCCGGTATTCCAATATGTCTCCCGGCTGGCAATCCAGCGCTTTGCAGATGGCCTCCATGGTCGAGAAGCGTATGGCCTTGGCCTTGCCGGTTTTAAGAATAGAGAGATTGGCCTGGCTGATACCGATTTTTTCAGCCAATTCCCCGGAAGACATCTTCCTTTTAGCCATCATTACGTCCAGATTAACTACGATCGGCATGCCCTTTCTCTCCTTCCTCTATACGGTGTAATCTGCCTCATCTTTCAGAGCCACTGCCTGAGCCACCACGTTTTTCACGACCCGCACGATCAACCCCATGAAGGCGGCCGCCACGAATATAAATAACCAGGGCGGATAATAGAAGCCGGAAGTGGCAGCAACCCCCGCTCCTGCGAAACAGCTCCAGGAGATACGTCTCAGGCATTCCACATTTTCTGTTATGAAGACTTGACCGGCCTCGATACGGCGCAGCAGCTGCAAAAGAGAGTAGAGCAGATATGCGGCCGGAATCGCCCCGATATAAATAGTAGCCATAAAGAACTTTTCAGTCCCCGGCATAGTCTCCGAGTAACCAACAAACCAAGGGGTCAGCCAGGGAGCCGACACCACCGTGGCCAGCAGAATGAACATAAACGCCAAAACGCAGAACTTACTCAGGCCTATAGATCTCTCGCCACTCCACATGGATACTCATCCTCCTTGATCGGGTGGAACCCACCCGGTTAATGATTGAATTATAACAGAGCCATTTATTGTCGCGCAATACTATTTTATCGTTTATCAATAAATTATATTTGTTTAGCAATAATCGTATGCCATCGCTTATACGTTGTTTTTTAACCATAATATGGTATAATCCCGTGTAATATGATTTGCTGAGGAGTGGAGAGATGGGAGCATGGGAGACCGGTGTTTTCGATAACGATTCCGCATTGGATTGGCTGGACGATATTCTCGAATCAGGCTCTTTGACCAGAGTTTTGTTGCCTTTGAAACAAACCATTAATTCCAGGAGAAAAACTATTTTCGGTCGGAACAAAAATAAATATATTGAGGAGCCCTTGGGATCCGAATGTCTCGCAGCTGCCGAAGTCATCGCAACATCGATTGGAAGACCCGGACATACCATACCTGTACAGTTGATCGACTGGGTAGAAGCTAAGCGAATGCAGTTGGATACTAAAACCATTGAATTGGCTGCACGTGCAGTTATAATAATCAAAACCGATTCAGAACTTAAAGAGCTTTGGGAAGAGTCGGAGTATTATTGTCAATGGCTGGAAACAGTTAATGATTTGGAGAAACGTTAGTACATGAAACATATGGTTAGCGAGTACTCCAGGAAAAGTGTCGTTACATAGCCCCGTCCCCCCTTTATTAAATTCAGCCATAGAGGTTGACAAAACACGGTCAAGTATTATATGTTTACTAAGAAGAAACAATTTTTAATTTAATATAATACTTCAAAGGCATTGACGGAGAGAGTAAGTTTCAGCCAAACGTTTCAGCGAGCCGGGGACGGTGCAAGCCCGGTACCAGTAGTCTGGATCGGAAAATCACTCCTGAGCTGCGGACCGAACGAGAAATCCAGTAGGCTCCGACGGTTTTCCCCCGTCACCGGGAACGCATATGATGGTATGTCGTATTATGGGTGGTATAGCGAACGTCTTGCAGGCTTTCGTCCCTTTACGGGATGAAAGCCTTTTATATTTCATCATAAGGATTGGAGGAACTAACCATGGCAAGCAATGGTATGGTAGAGATCCGCTGGCACGGCCGGGGCGGGCAGGGAGCCAAGATGGCCTGTATGCTGCTGGCGGATGTGGCCGGTTTACAGGGGAAATTCGTGCAGGGATTCCCCGAGTACGGACCGGAACGGATGGGAGCTCCTATCACGGCTTTTAACCGCATCAGTGAAGAACGCTGTACCATCCATTCCTTCATTTATGATCCTGACTATGTGGCGGTGGTGGATGAAACCCTGCTGGACAGCATCGATGTTACCGCTGGACTGAAAGAGGACGGTGCCATCATTATCAACACGCCCAGTTCTCCCGAGGAGCTGCGTCCCCGGCTGCGCGGATGGACTGGAAAGGTCTGTACCATAGATGCCCGCCGTATCTCGGAAGAGAATCTAGGCAGCAACCGCCCCAATACCCCCATGCTGGCCGCTGTGGTCAAGGTCAGTAACGTTTTGGAAACCGAGCGTTTTTTAGCAGATATAGAAGAATCCTTCCAACATAAATTCGCCAATAAGCCACAGCTTATCGAGGGAAACATGAGGACCTTGAAAAAATCCATAGAGGAGGTGCAGGTCGGATGATCCATGCGAAAGATATCAACGAACGTACCCCCTGGCAGGATCTAACCCCCGGCGGTGAAATCTACGAACCAGGGACCGCACGACTGTTCAATACTGGTACCTGGCGGACCGATACGCCCATTTTTCACGAAGAAGCCTGTAAACACTGCATGCTTTGCGTACCCTTCTGCCCGGATAATGCTATTCCGGTAAAAGACGGGAAGCGTCTGGACTTCGATTATATGCACTGCAAGGGCTGCGGCATCTGTAAAGAAGTATGTCCCTTCCCGGCGATCACCATGGTGTCTGGAGGTGAAGCCAGATGAGCAGCCCCCTGTCCGGCAATGAAGCAGTAGCCTATGCCCTGAAGCAGATAAACCCTGATGTTATGGGAGCTTTCCCCATTACTCCCTCTACCGAGATCCCTGAATACTTTGCCCAATACGTGGCCGACGGCGAGGTAAATACGGAGTACGTAGTGGTGGAATCCGAGCACAGTTCAATGTCCGTCTGCATTGCTGCGCAAGCGGCCGGAGCCAGATCGGTCTGTGCCACCTCATCCTGTGGACTTGCACTGATGTACGAGCTTTTGTATGTGGCGGCTTCCAGCCGTCTGCCGATCACCCTGGCTTGCGTCAACCGTGCCTTGTCCGGACCTATTAACATAAACCATGATTATTCGGATTCTATGGGAGCCCGGGACAGCGGCTGGATCCAGATCTACGCCGAAAACAACCAGGAAGCCTATGATAATTTTATTATGGCCATGCCCATCGGTGAGACCGAGAGCGTTCGCCTGCCGATCATGACCTGTATGGATGGCTTTATTACCAGTCATGCCGTTGAGAATATAGAACTATTGGACACGGAGGTCGTGCGAAGTTTTGTCGGGGAATACAAACCGGAGAACTACTTGCTGAAAAAGGAAAATCCGCTGGCGGTGGGGCCATACGATCTGAGCCCCTTTTACATGGAACACAAGGTGCTGGAAGCTGAGGCTATGAAGACAGCCAAGGCCCGCATACTGGAGGTAGCCGCTGAGTTTGAAAAGATCTCTGGCCGGCGCTACGGCCTGTTTGAGGAATACCGGATGGAAGATGCTGAACTGGCCCTGGTCATCATGGGCTCCACCGCCGGGACCGCTAAGGCGGCCATCGACAAGCTGCGCGATAACGGATTAAAAGCTGGATTGGTAAAGATCCGGGTATTCCGTCCCTTCCCCGGCGAGGAACTAGCCCGGGCACTGGCAGGCACTAGAGCCGTTGCCGTCATGGATAAGTCAGAGGGATTTTCCGCTAACGGCGGTCCTTTGTTTGCCGAGACCCGCAGCGCTTTATATGATCTCAAGGATCGCCCCTATCTCATAGATATCGTTTACGGCCTGGGCGGCCGTGATATAACGGTCCAGGGATTTGAAAAGATATTTGGCCGGCTGGAGGATATTGCCGAGACCGGCGAGATCGGACCGCTGTATGTCCACATGGGACAGAGATCAAAGGAGGAAACGGCATGAGCACGGTATATAACCTGAAACGGGAAGTAGAAAAGCCGGTACGTTTCACCGGAGGGCACCGGCTCTGCGCCGGCTGCGGCGCCGGGGTCGTGGTGAGCGGGGTCCTGCGGGCCCTGGATACAGAGGACCGGGCCGTGGTGACCAATGCTACCAGCTGTCTGGAGGTTTCCACCTTTATGTATCCCTACACTGCCTACATGGACAGCTATATCCATTCGGCTTTTGAAAACTCCGCGGCTACCTGTTCCGGAGTGGAAGCGGCCTATAACGCTTTGAAACGCCGCGGCAAGATCGAAGGAACCGTCAAGTTCATCACCTTTGCCGGTGACGGCGGTACCTATGATATCGGTTTCCAATCCCTGTCCGGAGCTATGGAACGCGGTCATGACATGGTCTATGTCTGTTATGATAACGAGGCTTACATGAATACCGGGATCCAGCGTTCATCTTCGACCCCTCGTTTTGCCCGGACAACTACCACACCAGTTGGTACTGTGGGACGGGGCAAAAGACAGAACAAAAAAGATCTGACAGAGATCATGGTGGCTCATGGGATCCCTTACATCGCTCAGACGGCCCCGATCGATAATTTCCGGGATCTGCACCTCAAATCTCATAAAGCCATTTATACCGAGGGCCCCTGCTTTTTGAACATATTGGCCCCCTGTCCCCGAGGATGGGATTACCCCATGGCCAAGCTCGCGGAGATCACCAAGTTGGCAGTGGATACCTGCGTCTGGCCTCTTTTTGAGGTAACGGAGGGGGTATGGCGTCTGAGCTATACGCCAAAGAAAAAGCTGCCTGTAGAAGACTTCCTCCGCCCTCAGGGCAGATTCCGCCATATGTTCCAGAAGGGAAATGAATGGATGATCGAAGAGGCCCAGCAATATGTCGATCAAAAATGGGACCGCCTGCTGGAGCGCACCAGCGCCTGATTTTCTTGTATACAGGGAATAAATCTCAAAAACATGCTATTATTACTTTAAATAAGGGAGGTTTTGCCTGTGGAACAGACAATGTTTACGAATGAAGTCATTTTATCCTGGCTCCAGTATTTTTCCCAGAACGTTGATATAAACCTGGCAAAACTGAAGATGCTGGACATTACTGGCAGAAACAAGAACCTGATTGCGACCGTTATGAGCAACCGGGCCGTGTTGGTTTTTACGGACGCGGGTCATCCGGATATCTTCTACGACATGTGGAATGCGGAACTGGGAGATTGCGATATTTGGTACAATGAGGGTTCAGATCCATCCGGTGAAATCAAGCACGATAAGGTCTCCGACATGATCAACCGCGGGATCAATGCCTCTGCAGCTATGTTGATTATAAATTCTAACCCTACGACGTATTATCAGATAGGTATGGATAACAGCCGTTTCGCCTGCGGTTCTGTTCAGTATGTATGCCGGGAAGCCCGGGCTGTTATAATCAGTAAGCTCAATCTAGGGGATCAGGATAATATATGTATTATCTCAGGTGAGAGCATCGCGGTGGAGGCTGCCATAATCGCTCCAGAGGGCAGTATCATTGCAGTGGAATATGATCCCAGGGATCGGGACACCATGAAAGAGAATGTTGATAAATTTGGCCTCTCTAACGTAATAATCGTTGAGTCTCTGGAAGACGTGGATAAACTGCCGGTGCCGGACATAGCTTTTATTGTCGCAAGTCCTAGAATCGGCAGTGAAATAAAGCGTCTCTTGGCCATCAATCCCGTCATGAAGTTTATGATCTATACATTGGACTTCGAAATTCTAACATCTCTTCCGGCTTTGTTCCGGGAAAACGGCTTGGAGCGAACTGAGGCAGTCCTTATAGAGGTATCGCGAGTGAATAGCAAAAACATAACGGAACCATTTCCAGCCCCGTGGATAATCTCGGCAAAGAGTCTTAAGAGATAACTAGTTCTGGATATAGGATAGGATAATTATTAAAGCTGCATGAAGAGCTACGTGGCTACAACATGCAGCTTTTATGATTGTATCCCGTATATTTCTTAACTAGGGAACGTTTGCAGTATTATCAAAAACAAGCTCAGCCTTCTGGCCTCCGTATTGTACGCTTATTACAGCCTTTCCTGTCGATTGGCCAACTATGAACCCTTTATCGACAGTTGCAATACTATTATCACTCGATTCCCACTGAGCTGGTTTTGACTGCCAATCGGCCGGCTCTGTAACATTTA
>JBLMZJ010000018.1:0-9747 GCA_050258735.1 Deltaproteobacteria bacterium
CCCCCGGCGGACCAATATCATACTGCGATGCCCTGCAGCGTGATATATACGATGTTGAGGTTTTGCTTTCCGCTGCTGGTTCCGATATCAAAACACTATATTCGCATCTTGAAGAGCACAGTCATCTGAGTCTTAACCGGATCAACCGGGATGCTGATAAAGAACTAGCCAAAATGGCTAAAGATCTTAGAGATGAAGGAAAGGCTCTCCTTCAGGAGATAAAGACCAGTTTGTTATATAAATCACCGGAGGACATGCAGGAAGAGATGGGGGATATATATCCCTATCTTTTTTATCTATATCAGTTGATTGCCGATTTTACCAGTTTGTTTCAAACCAAGAAGGCGGAAAAGTGCCTTCTGGATTTCAACGATCTGGAGCATTTTACTCTGGAAGTGCTGGGACATCCCGAGGTCAGAGAGGAATATCGGAGGCGCTATGCCTATGTTTTCGTAGATGAATATCAGGACAGCAATCTGGTACAGGAGAGTATTATCAACGCTATTAAGCGCGATGATAACCTCTTCTTAGTTGGTGATGTGAAACAAAGTATATATCGTTTTCGCCTGGCTGACCCCACCTTGTTTTTGAACAAGCAATCAAGTTATGAAATAGAAGAAACAGCCCGCGATCGCAGAATAGATCTAAAGACCAATTATCGAAGCCGGGAGGAGATCATCAACGGTGTCAACTACCTGTTCAGGAATATAATGACGCAGGATCTGGGTGAGATAGATTATGATGAACTGGCCGAACTGAAACCCGGGATAGAGAGTAATGCCATGGAAGGATCCAACCTTGAGATATATCTGATTGAGAAGAACAGCGAGATAGTCGGGGATATCGATGAAGTCCCGTTAGATCACATCCAGATCGAGGCAGAATGGATAGGGAAAAGGATAGAAGAATTACTGAAACAGGAGATTTGGGATGCAAAACAACAGTGTTATCGCTGTCCTGAATACCGTGATATCGTTATATTACTAAGGGCTACCCGCCGATGGGCACCGGTTTTTTCTGAGACTTTAACGGCTCGTGGTATACCGGTTTACGCCGACACTGGCACCGGGTACTTTGCTTCGGTAGAGGTCAGCGTATTCCTGAATCTGCTGCGATTGATCGATAACCATTGTCAGGATATTCCGCTGCTGAGTGTGATGCGTTCGCCTTTGGCCGGCTTTGATCTAGATGATATGATCGCAATAAGGGTCGAAGACCGGGATCTACCTTTCTACCAGGCAGCGGAGCTATATGCCAGGGATCATGATGACGAACTTGCCCAGAGACTGCGTGCGTTTAGGGAGACGCTGCTCAAATGGAAGGAAGAATCACGCTGGCTGCCAGTAGATGAGTTTCTTTGGAAGCTGCTTATTGAGACAGGTTATTACCATTATACCGGGGCCATGCCCGGGGGCGAACAGAGACAGGCCAATCTAAGAATACTGGCAGAAAGGGCCCGTCAATTCGAAGATACTTCGATGCGGGGGTTGTTCCAATTCCTTCGGTTTGTCGAACGTCTGCAATCCAGCAGCGGTGATATGGGTATGGCCAGGATACTGGGCGAAAATGATGATGTAGTAAGGATAATGAGTATCCATAAGAGTAAGGGCCTGGAGTTCCCCATAGTAATAGTGGCCGGTTTGGGTCAACAGTTCAACCTTGGAGACACGAACGATCCTATGCTGATCCATCGAGATCTGGGATTAGGCCCACGCTACATCGATCCCGATACCAGAACCATAGTCGAAACTCTGCCCCGGGCAGTACTAAGAAGGAAAATCCGTCTGGAGAGTCTTTCCGAAGAAATGCGTATCCTATATGTCGCTATGACACGGGCGGAAGCCAAACTGATAATCTATGGCACCTGTGGTGATCTAGCCGGGAGGTGTCATAAATGGTGTCAGACTCCGGGTCCTTTTACACTGGCCCGCGGCAGGCATTTCCTCGATTGGTTGGGACCCTTTTTACTTCGTCATCCCGATGGTCAGGTACTCAGAAATCATGCAGAGATCGATCTCCAGACTCTTGATTTACTTGAAGACCCATCACACTGGTTGATTAGAGTGCTTAATAACCGATATACCGGCAAAGAAGAAGAAAGCGATCTGCAAATGCGAAGCCAGTTCCGCCTGATGCTTCAGGGAGATCTGCCAGTTGATACTTCACCCGAGGCTGAGGTGATTTGCTCACGGCTGGATTGGCTATACCCCTATATTGAAGCAGAAAGTATCCCGTCGAAAATGTCGGTGACCCAGATCACTAATATGGCGCGGGAGAAAATAGACAATTCCGGCTGGACGATGCCGACTTTGCGGAGAAGACCGGCCTTCCTGGAAGAAAGCAGGACTCATAGTGCTGCCGAGATCGGCAGCCTGCTTCATTTGGTCATGCAGCATATTGTCTTTAAAAGTACAATGGATCATGAGACCATTGCGGAACAGATATCCAATATGGCAAAGCTGGAGATCATCCGCCCAGAGGAAGTTTCTCTTATCGATATAGACCAGATATCTGCGTTTATATTATCTTCACTTGGGCAACGAGTAATAAATTCAGTAAGATGCTTTAGGGAGAGACCTTTTAACCTCTTATGTAATGCGGGAGAAGTGCTCGGCGTAGTTGAAGGCGCCAGTGAAAACCTTATGGTCCAGGGTGTGATCGATCTGTATTTTGAAGAAGAGGACGGAGTCGTTCTGGTGGATTACAAATCGAGCTATATCGGCCCCGATGCTGAGGGGCCGTATAGCCGCGATAATGTGGTTGAAAGGTATCGCCCACAGATAAAGCTTTATAAGCAGGCACTGGAGAAAATTCTTGGAGTTCGGGTCAAGGAATCTTATATATACCTGTTTACTACCGGGGAAGCTGTTTTGATGGACTAGCCCAGGCCGATGACAAGACAAACAGCTATTCACTCAGCAACTTGTCGAAAATGGATTTTAATTCTGTCTCAGTCTTGAACTTGACATCGGGTTTTTCACCCAGCTTTTCTATAACCGAATCCAGCAGGGCCCGTAATACCTGTTCCCGGGGGACCAGGGTTTTGGAATAATCGTAGCCACGGTTAACAATATGGTTCAACCAGTCGATCTGATCGGCATAAAGACTGGCATTCATCTGCATGTTGGTCCGGCGGCGGGAGGCAGGAGCCAGGGTCAGGTTAGGTTTTGGCTCCTTCTCAGCAATGACTGGGGCTTCCTGTACAACTTCTGTGGCAGCAGATATGTTTTCTCCGGAAGAAGTAGCCTGTTCCTTGGCCAATGCCCATTGTTCACGAGCCAGTTTCTCCAACTGCGGATTCTGTTTGATAGCTCTGTTGAAAACGGCTTTACCAAACCAGTTTATGGCCTCAGCATAGTTATCGGTACGGCGGTATAACTCGCCAACCAGATAAGTAGCCTGAACATCGCTCATGTTGCCGATGGACCGAAAATCGCGATTGAAGGCTTCAAGGTAGCATTGCAATCCTTTGAGACAATACTCTTTATCAAGTTCAGAATTGCCTTTTTCACGGGCCATCCACGCGGCACCAAGGAAGAGACCAGCCATTTCACCGGGTCTGCCCTTTTTTAACTGAGTAGAACGAATAGCCAGCTCGTAGGAGCGAAGGGCTACATCGAGGTTTCGTTCATGAAGATAATCAGGAGGGTCAGTCGGTCTTATCTGAACCAGGGCTTGAGCCAATGGCTTAAGGATCCTATCCTCGATCTCATTGCCGAATGTATTATTGGAAGCGGCGTAATAACATCCCGGGCATACCACTATGGTATAGTGCAGCGGGCTTACTCCGGAATATATAGTATGAAAATCGGCCTCCCTGCTGGCGGCAACAGCACGGGAGCTGCGCACGGCATATGTCTTGAATTCTGTATTACATACAGGACAGATGTACTTTTTTTCATAATAGGGACTATTTTCAGTCATGATACCACCCCAACTTTTTCTTAATTTATTTCAATATTCATAAAATAGCATCTATAATTAGATTATAAACCACTTGAATGGGGATTTACATTCAAATTAGAGATATAGGTTCAGTGCTGCATATATTGGACCAGCCGGTCAGCCGGCAATGAGGGGGACAAACTGCATGAGAATACGTAATTTTATGAGCACCCACCTTATACTGCTCAAACCGGATCATACATTGATGGATACCGCTACTATCTTCCTGGAGCACAAGATCGATGGAGCACCGGTGATAAATGATGGTAAGGTTGTAGGATTGATCACCAAAACACACCTGATCAGAGCTATAACCAATCACACTGATATGAACCAGCCGATCAGCATGCATATGAGCGGAATGGTAAAAACACTCAATCCCGAACAAAAGATCACTGACGTAGATATAATGTATACTGGTCGTTATCCTGTTATCGAAAATGGAGAATTGGTAGGCATTATCACCAAATCCGACATCATGGTGGCCTTGAACGAGATCCTGGATGAGATGTCCGGACAGTTGGAAACGGTTATAAATTCTGCTTATAACCCTATTGTAGCTATAGACAGCGAGGGGACAATAACAATATGGAATCAATCGGCTGAAAAGTACACTGGCATGAAAGCCAGCGACGTTATCGGAGCATACATCAATGATGTGATACCTGAAAGCGAGCTGGTCGATATCATTCAGAGCGGGCGATCTCAATATGGTGCAAGATTATGCATTGGAAACAGCGCCTTTATCTCCAATCGGGCCCCTATTATAAAGAACGGACAAATAACCGGAGCCGTAGCCGTTTTGTACGATGTGTCCGAACTGGAGGGCGTAACCAAGGAATTGGCCTATGTCAAAGCCATCAACAATGAAATGGATGCCATTATCGAATCTTCTTTCGATGGCCTTTATATAACGGATGGCAAGGGAATAACCTTGCGAATAAACAAGGCCATAAAACGTATGACTGGTTTGGGTGAAGAAGAACTGCTCAACAAATCCATGAATGAACTGGTTGAAAGAGGTACACTGTCACGTTCAGCCAGTCTCCTGGTAATGGAAAAACGTGAACCAGTCACCACTACACTTTCGACCATAACCGGAACAGACCTGCTGGTTACGGCTACCCCGGTATTCGATGAGAATGGTGAGATATTCAGGATCGTTACCAGTGTAAGAGATGTCAGCGAACTAAATATGTTGAAGCAGCGGGTAGAACAACTGGAAGGGTTGAAGGAACATTTCGAATTTCAGATGAACACCATGAAGTTAAGGCTTTCCGGAAACCTCATTTATAAGAACAAGGAAATGGAAAACATCGTTTACCAGGCGCTAAAGGTGGCTGAAGTCGATTCTACGGTCTTGATCTCCGGCGAATCGGGGGTAGGCAAGGAGATAATCGGTGAGTTGATACAGCGAAACAGCGCCCGTCGTGACGGTCCCTTTATAAAGCTGAATTGTGCAGCCATTCCGGACAACCTCCTGGAATCTGAATTGTTTGGTTATGAGTCCGGGGCATTTACCGGGGCGAAAAGAGAGGGGAAACCCGGTCTCTTTGAATTGGCCAACGGGGGGACCCTCCTGCTGGATGAGATAGGTGATGTTCCGCTGCACCTTCAGGTCAAACTGCTGCGTACTCTGCAGCAAAGAGAGATACTGCGGGTGGGAGGCGTTAAGCCCATTCATATAGATGTACGTATCATAGCAATAACCAACAAGAACCTTGAGGAATTGGTAGAGAAGGGTGAGTTTCGCGAAGACCTGTATTATCGCCTGAACGTAGTTCCTATCCATATTCCAGCTCTGAGAGAGAGAAGGGAGGATATCCCGCTCCTGATCAGGCATTTCCTGGCCAACTATAACGAGCGCTACAACATGAAAAAGTTTATCAGCAGTGAAGCCATTGATGTACTTATGATGTATAACTGGCCAGGGAATATCAGGCAATTGGAGAACCTAATCGAAAGACTGGTGGTCACTACTTCCGCTGAGGTCATTGATGTAGCTCAATTGCCCACATTCTTTATTAAGGAAAACACTCATCTTCTCGGAGATTACGGTCAGCCTATAACCGTAAATGCCATTGTACCGCTTAAGACCGCAGTAGAGAGTGTGGAAAAACAATTGCTTGAAAAGACCTTCTCCATAACAAATTCCTGTTACAAGGCCGCTCAGATCCTGGAAGTCGATGCTTCTACAATTTCCCGTAAGGCCAACAAGTACCAGGTCAAATACAAACAGGAGGCATAAAAAAGATGCAGGTGCCCCGGTCGGAGGGGCATCCTGCCTACGAAAAGAAGAACGTTATTCACTTTGGGGGAAAGCCCAAAACCTATGAATCAAGTTTATTAGTGCGAGTCCAGATCTTGTTTTTCTCAGCCTCTCTGATCAGGTCATCCCGGAAATCAGGATGCGCGATGCCAACCAAAGCCTCTGCACGCTGCCAGGTAGTTTTTCCCTTCATGACTGCATAGCCATATTCGGTAACCACATAGAAATTGATTGAGCGCGGAACAGTAACGATGGTACCCGGGCTAAGCGTCGGAACTATTCTGGATTTTACCGTGCCATCTTTGCCGGTCGTGGTTGAACTCAGGCATATCAGGCCCTTGCCGCCTTTGGAACGGAACGAGGCAAAGATGAAGTCTAACTGACCGCCGGTACCAGATATCTGCCGGGGGCCGGACGCCTCAGAAGCTACCTGGCTGTATAGGTCGACTTCGATGGCATTGTTGACGCCAAAGACCTTGTCATTTTGAGCAATGATAAAGGGATCATTGGTGTAGCTTACCGGGTAACTGGCGCATACCGGGTTGTTATCGAGGAAATCATATAGCTTATCAGTACCCATAGCAAAGGTGTAAACCATCTTACCCTTGTCTATGGTTTTTCTCCTGCCAGTAATACGACCGGACTCATACATATCAACATATGCATCGACCAGCATTTCGGTATGGACTCCAATGTCTTTCAGATCAGAATCGGCGATCAGACTGCCAACAACATTGGGCATTCCTCCGATACCTAGCTGCAAACAGGCACCGTCTTCCATCAGGCTCATAACCACATCGGCTATCTTGACATCAATATCAGTAACCGGTGGCGCGGGCAGATTTAACAGCTTGGGGTTGGTCTGGCTCTCAACTATATAATCAACCTGCGAGATATGGACGGATTCCCCGTTGCCGCCCAGGCAAACCGGCACAGATGTGTTGACTTCGACGATCACCTTTTTAGCCTTTTCTAATATATATGATGTAACTGAATTGGAGGTCCCGATGTTGAAATAACCGTTGGCATCCATCGGGGCAACCAGGGTGAAGCATACGTCGATATCAACATATTCCTCGATGAGTTTGCGTCCCTCATGATAGGTCAGTGGTATATAGTTGCAAAGGTTCTGACTCTGCAAGGCCCGGGAAAAGGCGGAAAAGTGCCAGTCATTGAAACGAAAATGCTTTCTTTCCGGGTCGGCTTTGACTATTTCCGGGACCATTGTTATTGTAACAGCACGGACATTTACATCTTCAAGTTCATTTACCCGGCGCGCCAGAGCTGCATCCAGGTCTTTGGCCTGCATGACAAATTCTCCATAGTGAACAGTGTCACCTGATTTGACTACCTTTACGGCTTCATCTGCAGTAACCAGTTTCTCTCTGTATTGATCCATTAACAAGTTATGCGATAGTATAACTGCCATAATCATAACCCCCTTAAATGTTTTTGAAATACAACCCGGAGACGATTCACATCTTAAGGATTTGGGCCCATGTTGTCCGATAGAATAAACTTAAAGGTTTTGGAATCCCTTTCCTATGATGTTTTATGGATCACCCCCTGTGTATTATTGCTGTTAAACTTGGATGACTGTCTTGGCCATATAGAATTGCAAAAAACATGCCATATCTTTTGAATAATGCAAAAATTCTGCAAAACATTTGTGAATGATGCCTCGGAGCATGACTAATAGGAGTTTTGCGGGGCAATTCAGGAAACAGTCGGGCCAGTGAGAGTATCAGATTTGTCGACATAGTGTATAATAAATGGCGAAAGATTGACAAAAGAAAGCGTGATGTTTGCATAAATGCAATAATGAATTGCATTTATGCAATGGTGATTTTTCTGCATTTTTCGCGTATCAAACTCGGTGTTGCAAAATTGCATTGATAGTACAAATTGTTAATAATTGAGTCTTAGCAAGGTTTTTTATTATGATGATTAATGGTAAAATCTATCTTGTACTTTTGCCTTCAACAGGGTTGGCATATTTTGATTAGAAAGCGGGGGAGCTTTTTGAAAAGCATGTATATTGATCAAAATGTTAAATACACAGGGGAAGAGCTCACTTCTCACTGGATTTATCGTAATTTCGGTATTCTAGGCGATGCTATCGTTGCCTTTATCGGAGAGGTAAACGTTGCCCGTGACAGAATGATCGATCTGAGCGAAACTATCGACCAGAGCTACATATATTCTCCAGAGATGTTGAATCTCATGGTCGAGCACTTCGATGACGATCTAAATCTGGCCATCTATCGTCAGAGGTTACTGATGATATGCATTATGGAGGAACTGCAGCAATTAGGGATCGGTGTTACGAGGAGAGGAGATAATCTTTTTATTCACCGAGGCAAGCTGTCAATATCCATAGCTACCGCAACCACTGTTTCTACATTGATACATGTCGGGCTGAACATAAAAACCGGGGGAACACCTGTGGAAACGGCTGGATTAGCCGATATAGGGGTGAATGATATCAGGGCTTTGGGCGAAAACATTATGATGCGGTATACCCGGGAGATCGAGCAGATATATGATGCCAGATGCAAGGTGCGTTCGGTGTAATAGAAAGAGTAAATTTTGCTGGGAGGAGTAGTTGTTGTCTGAACAAAAGGGTAAATTGGAGTTAATAGCGGCCAGGACCTTTCCGGCCAGTCCAGAATTGATCCAGGTGGTAGATTTCCTTAACAAAAGCCTTAAGGAAAAGGCAGTAATGTTTGGTCTCACAAAAGATAAAGAAAAGAACGAAATGACACTGACTATATATGATATCGAATAGAGGGTTTGTAGATGAGCAAAGAATGGCGGGATTTTATTAAAGACATTGTCAGCATAGTAGTTATAGCGTTTATTCTGGCAATGCTGTTAAGGACTTTCGTGGTGGAGGCAAGAGTGATCCCTTCGGGATCTATGTTACCAACAATCGAGATATCCGATCGAGTTATGGTATGCAAATTCATCTATTATTTCAAGGAGCCTGAGCATGGCGACATTATTGTATTCCAACCCCCGGAAAGCCTTAATGCAAAGTATGATTATATAAAACGGGTGATCGGTCTTCCCGGTGATAAGATAGAAATGAAAGATCACAAGGTATATCTTAACGGCAAACCTCTTAGGGAACCATATATCGCCGAACCCTTGAACTATGAATGGGGTCCGGTAACGGTACCAGATGGGAAACTTCTGGTTTTAGGCGACAATCGGAATAACAGTTATGATAGTCATATGTGGAATGCCTGGCTTACCAGGGAACGGGTAAAGGGGAAGGCGTTCTGTATCTACTGGCCAATTGGACATATGAAGCTTTTACCCAGGGAGGTCAGTTTCGAATGAAGATACTGATGACCAATGACGATGGAATACATGCCCGGGGCCTTCACGCTCTTGCTTATGAATTGGCATCAGTGGCCGAAGTATATGTGGCAGCTCCTGACCGTGAACGCAGTGGAACCGGACATTCCATAACGGTTTTCGATCCCATCAGGGTGATCCCTGCCAATATTGCCTGTGCCCGCGGTTCG
>JBLMZJ010000019.1:0-4938 GCA_050258735.1 Deltaproteobacteria bacterium
GCGAACTAGTGGCCATTTTAGGTGGGAGTGGAGCAGGAAAGAGTACTCTAATTGGTGCACTGACCGGGATGAATCCTGCTACATCTGGCAGTATTCTTATTAACGGCAGAGATCTTTATCATGAATACGAAGTCTTTCGCTGCATGATGGGTTATGTTCCACAGGATGATATAGTTCACGTTGATCTCACGGTTGAAGAAGTCCTAACATATACGGCTCGTCTCAGAATGCCAGAGGACACATCGAAAGAGGAAATCAAAAGTACGGTTGAGCAAGTAATGATGGAGGTAGAATTAACTGAACGTCGCGATATCTTAGTGAAGAATCTTTCGGGTGGGCAGAGAAAAAGGGTGAGTATCGGAGTTGAATTAATAACCAGACCCGGTCTCTTTTTCCTCGACGAGCCAACCTCTGGGCTTGATCCGGGTTTAGAACGGATTATGATGGAACTAGTCCGCAAACTAGCTGATCAAGGAAGAACTATTTTATTAGTAACCCATGCGACTTTCAATATCAAACTCTGTGACAAGGTTTTATTCTTGGCTGATGGTGGGAAATTAGCCTTTTTTGGAACCCCAGCTGAAGCTATAATATATTTTGAGGCGACTGATTTTGCTGATATTTATCAAAAGATTTCTACGGAAAAAACGCCTGATCAATGGGCTCGGATATTTAAGACATCGGAAAGTTATAAAAGTAATGTAGCTTGCCGTGATTATGGGATAAACCAAAAGATCAACACTGAGTCGGACAAGAAAAGCATAGGTAAAGGATCGGCTAAAATATCATCAATTAGGCAATGGATGATATTAACAGAAAGGTTTGCCAGGATTATGTCGAGGGATAAAGCCAACTTAGGATTACTGCTTATGCAACCTCTGATTATTGCCGCCTTGATAGTTATGATCTTTTATGCCAGTGCTCCGTTATTTAATAGCAGAGAATACAAAAATGAAGATTTAATAATTACCTCTCAGGTAATTGCAAGTGGTGGCTTTCAGGATATACAAGACAAAATCCAATCCGAAACGAATCGACGTTTCAACATGTCTATATGCATCGCCCTGATGATATTCAGCGCCATATGGCTCGGAACTTCAAATTCAGCTCAGGTAATTGTAAAAGAGATTCCAATTTACCAACGCGAGAGACTAGTAAACTTGCATATAGCACCATACCTTTTTTCGAAGGTGTTTGTTTTATCAGTGATATGTTTAATTCAAACAGCGATATTCATCGGTGTTATCACCATCGGTTTAGGATTGCCCCAAATAGTTCCCGTATTCTTGGCATTTTTTTTAGTATCGATAACTAGTGTAATGATGGGGCTTACTGTTTCTGCTGTATCTTCTAATGCTGATAAGGCGATGACAGCAGTACCCCTACTATTGGTTCCACAGATTATTTTAGCTGGCGCAATTGTACCAATGCAGGCGATAAAACCGGCTGTATTTCAATGGATATTTTATTTAGCCATTAGCAAATGGGGATACGAACTGGTGGGTGGCAGAATAATTGATATAAATCGGAGAGCGGCTCTTGATCATCCGTTAAAGGCTTTAGATGGGATAGAGCCCTTGCATTGGATGGTACTGGCAATTTTTGCAGTAATGTTTTGCTTCCTCACCACTTTGGCCATGATCAGGAAAGATAGAAATTTCAATTAATCAAAAGTGTCAAAGGAAAGTGTCAAGGAATGTCACGGGGGACGGTTCGAGACTACTGAAAAAGTACCATTTGAATGTCTTTTCCGTCTTCAATTAAAAACGTTAATGCCTTAAGAATGCCATTTTGGGCTTTAGAGAGAATTCGTTTTGTTGCTTGCGACGCCTTAGATTAGCAATTCCACGACTTTTTCAGTGGTCTCGGACGGTTCTTTTGCATCGGTAATTTGGCGGATATGGCCGCTCCTTGCCATCCATTGCACCGCGGCACTAGTCCATCCCGGGACGTTGCATCCCTCCTGCGCAGTCCTGGCTCCCGCGATACTAGACCATCCGTGGTCGTCGGAATCCGCCCCTACCGAAGATCTGGGGTAATTCTAGGCTACGTTCCCGATCAGGATATAGACCTCGGCGGGCAGTATTTCTCCGTTGTCCAGCTTTATATCAACGATACTCCGGTTAAATACCGTCCCGATATTATGAAGATGGTCCAGTTTGCCAAGCGCCTTCTCGTCGACTTCATATAACTCGCCTTTGACCACGAACCCATCTCGAGGAACTATGCCCTGCAAACCGCCTATGATATAACTTCTATAGTCATCGATAGAACCTGTTCCCAGGAGTGTTTGGCCTTGCAGGTAATGTTGATGATAAAAACCGTCGGTGGTCAAACGGCCGTATACGAAAACACTGGTCATTGATGATCACGCTCCTGTAGATTTCTATAATATTTTCTCCATAGTCTGCTGCAAACATTACGCCACACTTAGTGGAGTCTGTGCTTTATATATTATGGTACCGTTTTTGCTGTCCTTTGTTCAAGTTGCAGCAGGGGATGACAGGTTGCCCGGTTTATAGATTGCTTCGCTGCGCTTGCAATGGCGGGCGGAGGATATGGCCGTTCCTTGCCGTCCTGGCGCCCACGATACTAGTCCATCCGTGGACGTTGGAATCCGCCCCTACAACAATAATCTGCCGTAGAGTATGACCAGGACATGTGACAACCGGACCAGTCCATGGGCGGAAACTGTATCAGAACCTTCCGGCCAGGCGTTGGCCGTATTTTTCTTTGAGTTTAGCGCGGAGCTGGTCTTTGATCTCTTCCATGGTCTCATGGTGCAGCCGGGACTGGATATCGGGGAAGGCATGCAAGAGGCGTTTTTGTTCTGCATGCAGCAGTTCTATAAGCTCTCTGCGTTTGGTTCTCAGTTCTTCGTGTTTGACATGAAGATCGGCGCGGAGCTTCTCATTGGTGTCAGTTATGGCAATGGTGCCGTCGGCGGCCACGGTGCCGATGGCATCGGAGACCTTGCGTATGGCGTGGGCAACCTCGTCTATCTCGTGCAGACGCTGGTTAAGTTTGGCCACGGTGGCGACCGTGACTGCGATGTCGGTCATGAATATCGTTCCAAATATGAATAGTACAGGAGCGCTGACCTGGTCGGGTATGACCGTCATCATCCGGAGGATGAGGGGGTGGATGACGTCCACGATGAGCACGCAGGCGGCCCCCCACAGGAGCGAGAAGCGGAGGCATATGTAACCGCCGATGTTGAAGGGCTCCTCGCTGTAGTCCCACCAGCGTTGGTGGAAGAGCTTCTCCATCAGGAAACCGGTCATAAGTTCCAGAGCCGAGGTGAGGGCTACGGACCCGATGAATAGTATCGCCAGGTTTTCCCGCAGCGGGAGCAGGATGATCAGGACGGTGAGGACCCCGCATCCATAGATGGGGCAGAGGGGACCGTTCAGAAAGCCGCGGTTGACGAAGACCCCCTGGCTGGCCCCGGCATAAATCACCTCGGTGCACCAGCCGAGAAACGAATATATAAAGAAGAGCCAGATGATTTTCTCCATGCTCCACCTCGGGTTTTTCTTTATGATAACGCAGTTTGCAGCAAACATTACGCCACGGTTAGTGGTGCCTGTGTTTCTTATATTATGGTACCGTTTTTGCTGACCTTTCTTCAAGCTGGAGCCGGGGATCGGGGTGCCTATTTATAGATTGCTTCGTTGCGCTCGCAATGACAGGACGGGGGTATGCTCGTAATGACAGGGCGGGCGGATAGAGAATCCGCCCCTACAATTGCAGCCGAGAGACAGGGTGCCTATTATAGATTGTATGTTCATTCCAGTGCCTTGGATTAATCTTCTATCACTATGAACTCAGCGGGATGTTGTCTGATATGATCTCCTATTGTTTTGAGGGATACGGGGATTTGTTCATGCAGTGATCTATTAAGTTTATTTATAACGATTTCGAGTTCCGGGGCATCTATATGGGTGCCCTTTTCCATCTGGTGGTAGAGATCTTCCATCTCGGTCAGCAGGTGGCTGAGGGCGTGATCCCCATAGTACTCCATACCCTTCTTCAGTATGGACCAGACCCCGGTATGGGGAAGTAAATAGGCCAGGTGGTCATAGAATTCCTGTACCCCGAGGCCGGTATGGCCGTATAATACCTGAAAGGCAAGCAATGCCTTCAGTCCAGGGGTCAACTGCAGGTAGACAGCTTTTTTGGTTTCGAAGTCCCTGCCCCTGATGTCATCGATATATGGTCCGATACATGCCCAGACCACTTCCTCGTCATTTAAAGCGGCAAATGCCTGACTTGTGATTGACTGCATAGTCTCATCTCCCATGTTCCAGTATATAGAATTATTATATTTTGTAAATCGATGGACACCGTGGTACAGGCCTGGGATCTGGTATATAGAGTCGTATAAATATTTAAATTTTTAATAAATGGCCGAAAATATATAGTTCATAGTGTAGCATCACCCCTGCAAATATGATAGAATTCGTCAATAACGCTTTTTACAAGACAAGATAATATGGTGCCGGAATTTAAGCTGACATCATATCAAGCATAGGAATCAAGAGGTGATACAAATGTTGACCAAGGAAACCGCCGTCGAGATGCCTGAAAAGGGGCTGGTCATGGTCATTACCGGAAATGGCAAGGGCAAGACCACATCCGCTTTCGGTCAGGCTTTGCGGGCGTTGGGACAGGGATACAAGGTTTGTATGATTCAGTTCATGAAGGGGCGAAAGTATGGAGAGATCATCGCCGCCGAAAAATACCTTCCTGACAATTTCGTATTTTACCAATACGGATTGGATAGCTTTGTGATGAGGGGTAACCCAGCCCCCATTGATGTGGAACTGGCTCAAAAGGCCTTGGCCACGGCGCAAGAGGTGATCAGGAGCGGTGAATTCAACATGGTTATCCTGGATGAGATCAATGTGGCGGTCGACTACGGGCTGATCCCGGAGC
>JBLMZJ010000020.1:0-7820 GCA_050258735.1 Deltaproteobacteria bacterium
TGTTGATCCTGCTCAGCCTCAATCGATCGGTCAATAAAGCAGCCCTGGTTTCGATTCCGCGGGATACCCGCGTGATATTCAAGGGCCGCACCACCAAGATCAATATGATAAACCAATTCGAGGGTCCGGAAGCCACCTGCCAGGAGGTGGGCCATCTGCTGGATACTCCGATCAATCACTATATCGTTACGAATTTCTCGGGATTTGAAGAAATCATCGACTCCCTGGGCGGAGTCTATATGGATGTGGATATCCGCATGCACAGTTACCGGGCCAACGTATATCTGGAAAAAGGCCCCCAATGGCTGAGCGGAAAAGAAGCCCTGGCCTATGTACGCTTTCGCAGCAACCCGGACATGGATATCGGAAGGACCCGGCGGCAGCAGGACCTGCTCCGCGCCCTGGCCCGGCAATTCGCTCAGAAGGAAAATATCATGCGCCTGCCCCAGTTGATCCCCCGCTGCCGCGAGTGCGTCACTACTAATATAAGCTTGAAAGAGATGTTCTATATCGCCAATACTGCGATCAATTTCGAAGAAGACGACATCATCGCCCAGACCCTGCCCGGCTATCATTACTTTGCGCCGGTAACCGGGGCGAGCTTCTGGGAGGTCGATCCGGACATTGCCGTCAGCCTTCTGGATTCGCTTTTTGAGGGACACCGCTACGAAGTGATCCAACCGGCACCGCCCTGGGTGAACTCGTGGTAACCGTAATTTAGTACCTCTTCACCGCAAAAACCGCCGTACAGGCCGAGCCGATCAAACCCACCACCATCAGGTAGACCATACCGGCCAGATAGCTCCCGGTCTGCCCGATAAGGTAACCCATGATAGTCGGCGCGAATGCTGCGAACCCGTTGGCGATCCCGTTCATCAGCCCGGCGGCTGCCCCGACCAGGTTCGGCGCTACCAGGGTCTGCAAAAGTGTCCAGGCCACCGGCATCACCCAGCCCAGAAAGAAGATAGCGATGGCGATAAAGATGGCGCTGTTGAAATTGGAGGAGGTAGTCGCGCCCAGATAGATAAAGACCACTGCCCCCAGCAGGCCCAGGGTATAGAAGATCCCCCGCCGGTTCAACTTATCGGAAATATACGCAATAAGCAGAACCGAGATGGTCCCCAGGATATAAGGCAGTGACGAAAACATCCCCATCTGCGACCAGGAAAAATGACGAGCCACCTTGAGATACTGGGGCAACCAAGTCATGGTGCCCCACCAGATTGAAGCGGTGGCCATGTAACCGATAGTCACCAGCCAGAAGCGGCCAGAATGCAGAAGATCCTTGTAGGAACCGGGCTGGACCTCGGCCAAAGCTGCCTGTTCCTCCTGCTGGCCCTGCTCAATATAGCTGGCCTCAGCATCACTTACCATACGGTGCTCTCGCGGCCGGTCAGCGGTGTAGAACCAGATGAGGGGCAACGGTACTACCAGGGCAGTGATACCCAAGATGATAAACGAACTGGCCCAGCCCCAGTTGGCAATAATAGCCGAGCACAAGGGCATGGCGATGGCCGGCCCTACCATGAGGCCCACCGTCCAGGCCGAATTGGCCCGGGCCCGCTCATGAAGAGGAAACCAGTTCTTCACATAGGTGCTCTGCATGGGCCAGTGGAAGCCCTCACCGAACCCCATAAAGATGCGGGCACCGATCAGGGTAACCAGATTTCTGGCATTTCCCGCAATGAAAAGAGCCGCTGACCAGAGCACGATGGATACCGACACCGCTTTGCGCGGTCCCAGCCGGTCACCGAAATAGCCCAGGATGATATTGCCCAGGGCATAAGCCAGAAGGAAGAGGGTCATGAGCATGCCCTGCCGGGCGGCCTGAGCTTTGAGATCCATATCGGCGATAAAGCCGGGATCGGCGATCAGCACTGAGATATTTACCCGATCGACGTAGGCTATCATCAGGGTGATGAAGAGTATTCCAAGTATTATGAATCTCCCTTTTCCAGGTGACATGTCATGATCAGACTGCATGCATAACTTCCTTTCTGACTGGATGGTTCCCAAATCCTTATGATTGCTATAATATTCGTTTCCCAATGCAGGAATCCTGCAAAGTTATTGCTATTTCAGTCCTTTGCACCCGACCCGGGCCGTTCAAATAGTTTAATATGGCCAACAGAAACTGCCTTATTCAACCACTTGTCCTAAGTACTTCGGATTATATGCAAATGTAACAATTTGTCCTGAGGTTAATATAATATCATACGCCGCTTCTTCATATTTATCTAATAAGAGATACCTGCGTATCTTCTTATTCAATCCAGAAAGGAAGGAGGAAAATGCTAAAAAGCCTATTACTGTTATTTGCTATATCACTCTCATTAATTTCCGGAATCATAAGCATGATTTACGTTTTCAAAAGGCTGTATCTGGATTCGTAAAAACAGATTTCATAAGTAATTCAGTTGCCAAAACCTCGAGAAAGGGGGTGTGGGTGTGAATGAATTACAAAAAGTGTTTCTGTTTTATACTTTTCTTTATTTCATATTAAAAGGCACACTTTTTGCTTTACTATACGTTGGGCTTATAATTGCGGAAAAATTGGCTCGGCAGCGATATGAGAAATTCTTGACGTATCGTCGGCAAAAGAGAAGAGACGAACAGATCGAGTGGAAAGTGGCCTATAGTTTATGTGATAAGAAAACAGAAATTCCAAGAGCACTGCCTTTAGACCTATCCCAACTAGTCAACAACCCCAATTCATTTTCAGCCTATTCTTATGTCAAACCGCTTTGGTAAACACGGAACCCACAACCATGATATTCTGAAAATCCAACTCTACACAAAAATGATCCAAATTTATAAATCCAGTAACCAGAAAAAGATCAATTGTTATTTTCGGAATATTGGAATTCTTTAGAAAGGGGCGACAATATGTTTTCGATCGCATTAGGAGCCGGGCTGGCGGTATCTATCGCTGGTGTAGGCGGCGGAATAGGTATGGGTATACTTGGCGGTAAAGCATTTGAATCGATCGCAAGACTGCCGGAAGCAGCAGGTGATATCAAGAGACTCTTGATGATCTCCCTGGCCTTCATCGAAACCCTGACTATTTACGGGCTGCTTATCGCATTGATGTTAGTCGAAAAAGCGCCGTGGTAGACAGGAGAGTCTTTATCCGGATGTAGACTCCACATTTAGTTAGCTTTTATCTCTGTTTTAGGTGCCAGATTCCTAGGGTCTGGCGCCTTTCTTTTTTGATGATCCGAACCTCCCCGCTGTTGTTTACTCATCCCTTTTGGCAAAGGGCTATTCCGCCGCCGTTAGGCTAATTATACTACTATGTAAAGGGGTATTTTGCTGAATACAGTCGTCGCTTTTAAGATGGGACCCTGATTTTTCCGCCATGAGCCTTTTTACAGTTGCCGCAGCAGGCATTGGAGCACCCGATTTCAAAAATCAACATCTGCTTGGCCGCACCATAAAGATGATCGCAAATAAAGCAGCCCTCCCATTGATGGAAGGGCATTTATTTGTGCTGAAAACTAATTGCCAACGACTAGATTGGTCCCAGCCGGGATAGATATATTTGTACCATTTATCTCGATGGGCTGCCACTTGCCATCGCCGTATATCTCTGATTCGCCGGTAAACCTGTCTGTCCTTATCTTCTGCATTCCAAACATCCCCATGTCCATATTCTTATATTCGTAATGCGAAGGCCATACAAACCACCCAAATAGAAGTACCCCAACCAATACCAAACCTATAATGACACCTTGTATTTTCTTTGGTTTTGTATCCTCCTGTATACTGGTTTCAGTCTCTAATTCCTCGTTAATTTCCACCCGCATACCCCCCGAATAATATAACTAATATTTCATATTATTCAATATTATATTAACGAATCCTTTTTTATCATGAATTATTCAGTGACTTTGTAAGCTGCTTTATGACTACCACCCCTATTCAATGCACTGGTATATCTATGGTTTTATTGCAGTCCGTCCGGTAAGACATCCGTTGAATATCCAGAACCAGCTTGTTGCCCGTCCCTTTAAAATGCAGGGTACGGGTACGGGTTATTTTCCCGTCGGTTCCCTTTTCTATTTTTTCATCGACTGTTTCCAGAAGTTCTATCCTTCTTTTATCCATGACGGCATAAACCCGGGAAAGAATTACGCTCTCTTCCGATGAAAGGGTTACAAAAATATCGCCATCTGATTCAAATACCCGGTTGATTGTTATACTCTGATTCAAGACATTGACCGGAACATCCTCTTTATTCTCGTTTAATGGGATCTGCTGGTTAACATCATGATCAGCCCCAAAGTTCACGATCTTGATCTGCAGCTTTTTCAGATCGGAGGGTAGGGCATCATATTCGCTTCTGAAGTTGATCCCGTGGATATCCGTGCTGATGTTCCCGCCCGTTTGGGTCACGTTTTTGTCATTGGCAATAAGCTGCATGGTCAAATCCTGTGGACGCATCCGTTCTCCTAGAATCTGATCGATTCCCAACTCCATAATATTCTGCATGGAACCATTTATGACTGTGCTGGTAGGTGACGCAGCGACAGATTCAATAGTGATCTTATCCGTGCCCAACTCGATAGTCTTATCGACCTTGGCGTTTAAGGTACACCCCATGGCTTTGTCCCGATTGAGCCTGAAAGTTATGCTCCCATTTTCAACGTGACCCATCTCAAGCACTGTAAAATTATAAGTTAGCTTTCTCTCCAAAAACATCGGCGGCTCACATTTAAAAGTCCACCTTATCTTTTTTCCCTGGTCTACTAGTATGCCTTGTCCACTTTTCATCAGATACTTGCCAAATGATCCGCTAATGAATGATCCTGCAGAAAGGTCTATATCATTCAGTTTTCCCTGCGGGTTGCGAAGCGAACAGAATACGATAAGCTGATTGGCATCCAGCATGATCCCGTCAAGGGTCACTACAACACCGCTGGGCATATTACAACTCTTATTAATGATCTGCCCCTTGCCCATTTCATTTAATTGGCGCAGAGTACCGTTCATAACCTGCTCATACCCCGCCAGCTTCCTGCCGTAATAAGCCACGGCATCGTAGTTGTACCCTATCAAAATGACCAGAATGAGGCCAAAAGCCACTGCCCTCCAATCGATCCTGGCCCCAAGATGGGATGATCGCCGGTCCAATGCACTGCGAAGACGGGTCTCCAGTTCTATGGGAACCTCGATCCTATCCAATTCCATTTTCTTTGACTTCAACATGGATTCTATATCCAAGGTTATTCACCCCCCATGCTTTCCCTTAAACGTGCGAGTCCTGCCGATATGCGGGATTTTACAGTCCCAACCGGTATTTTGAGCAGATCCGCTATGCCCTGGTAATCCATGTCCAGGTAGTACCTGAGCTGCAGCACCTCGCGGTGCTTATTGCTAAGCCGGGATAAATGCCCCTCCAGCATGATCTGCTCATCCTTAATCGGAATGCTATCTTCCCCTGGCATTTCATTAACTAACTCCAGAGGAACGACCCGATTGCGTTTTCTTAGCAATGCCCGGCAACAGTTTACCAGGACGGTGTTGCTCCATCCGTAGAAGGACTGGTTGTTTTTTAAGCGTTGAACATTCTCATAAAGTATTACTATCATGTTTTCCATAGCATCCAATGCATCTTCCCGGTTCTGGGTATACACATAAGCCAGCCGGTAATACTCTGTCTGTTTTGCCAAAATCAGCTGTAACAGCGCTTCCTTATCTCCTTTTTTGGCCTTGATGATCAGCTTCTCAATTTCCACGTTCCACCTCTATTCAATCATAAGAGTATCCAGAGGTCTGAAAGGTTCATTTGGAAAAGTATAGCACTAGTGAGAAGCGGGCGGCCATAGCGTGGACTGAAATCTCCATTTTCCTTACCTGACCATTTTGAAAGTAATAACGGTACGTGGGACCTGGAGCACATCGAACCCGACCAGGACCGCTTGCCCGTTTTTCCGGAGCAGTTCATTGGCTAGGGCCAGTCCCTGACTCCCCTGGTAGTCCGGCACCACGGGCCATTTCCGCTGGTTCAGGTCTTGCAGTATCTTCTCGCGCGAGGTCCAGTTTCCCATGGATTGAGGGGTGTTTTTAACCCATTTGCTGACACGGGGCATCAGATCGGCAACGTCCAGGACCGGGGTAGCCTGGGGGTATACGATAGCGTGGATGCCGTCAGTAAAATCGTCTTCCGGCCGGCTGGCATAGATCCGGATGGAATTGACCCCTGCCGCCGTGACCGTTTGCAGATCATGGCTGGATATCGCAGAAACGCTGCGTTGACCCAAATCTTTCATGGTTTGCAGCGGTGCTCCCCAGAGGGTATCCCGGGTCTGGTCGGAGAGGGCACCCACATTTTTAAGGAGATAAACGGCACTTCCGGTGCCATCCAGGGTAGCGTGTTCCGTGTCAGGATAATAGACAAAGGCACCTTCCTGCTCCCGGTAAAATTTTGCGTAGCGGTTGCGCACCAGTTCGGTCATTATGGCCCGGGCTCGGGCACGATCCCCTGAACTGGCTCCCTCCCAAAGATCCAGGGTCATCATCTTTACGGCCTGGGTGCGAGACAGGTTCCAATCATGGACCTCGGCTGAACTCAGATCATCCGGCATGGGCTGGGAAAGCTGCTGCAGGATGGTGGCAAACAGCTCTCGTCTATGCTGCAGCGGAAAAGCTGCATAGCGTTCATGGCCTTGTTCATCTATAAACAGCTTGATGACGCGATAGGTACAATTGAGATCAGGATAAATCTGCCGACCGGTCTTGCGGTCGCGAGGGCCCCAGGTCCCGGTGGCCGGATCCTGATTGGCGGAAAACCATTTCAATAAAGCGTTTTTATATCCCGGAGCCAGGGAGTACCCGCCCAGATCCTCATACTCGCTGCCGGAGATGAACTGGGTGGTCAGCACAAAGTTGGTCTTGGGCAATTTGGCCCCGATCCAGCCGACCCGGGACAGATCGTCCAGGCAGGCCGTCAATTCTTCCGGGGTATCGAACTTCTCCATAAAGCGGAGCGGGTAGCGCAGGTGCAGGGGCTGACCGGTGGCTTTGGCCAGTTCCTCCAGGTGATTGATCACATTCTCGGTAGGTTCATAATAGAATACGGCGGGATAGGTTTCATCCATGAAAGCGCCGGTATGTGGATTCTGCAGGCCCAGGTAAAAGTTCATTTCCGCCTTCTTGTCTTTAAATGCGGGCACCTTGATCAAACCCTGCCGGGTCTTTTGCTGCTCCTGCAGCTCAGCAAGACGACTAAACGCCGCGATATATTGCCCTTGATCCAGATAATAGGCGCAGGCCAGCATCTTAAATTCGAATTCACCGGTATAGTATCCCTCGGCCTGCAGCTGTGCGTTGCGTATAAACATATCTGGTATTGCGGCGAAGACCCGGTAGATCCATAGTCCGCCGGCAACGGCTACGATCAGGGTTATGCCCGCCAGAGTTGTGATAATACTTCTCTTCATCTGGAATCCCCCTCGGCTTTTAATAACAGGGCCCGATCGAAATCTCGTGTGACCGCCAAAAAAACCAAGCCCCCGCTTTTATGATAAAAAGCGCGGGCGTCTGACACATCCCTCTTCAGATAGAATCCTATCTGTCTCAGGTCATATTCTTCTGGGCCAGCAGGGCCAGTTGGGTCCGGTCGCGGAGCTGGCACTTGGCCAGCAGGCTGCTGACATGGTTTTTTACCGTCCCTTCGGTTATGAATAATCCGGCGGCTATTTCCGCATTAGACAGCCCCCGGCCGATCAAGCGCAGGACTTCCTTTTCACGGCTGCTCAATTGGCCCAATGTATCAGTATACTCCTCGCTGACTGGTAGTTCAGCACTGTTATGGACAG
>JBLMZJ010000021.1:0-29628 GCA_050258735.1 Deltaproteobacteria bacterium
TAACCGTTTTGCATTTTATGATCGGAAAGTGTATTGCCACCTGTTCAAGACCTCCCGGGGCCAGATAGGGTTTAAACGGGTCGTGATGAGGGAAAAGATAAAAAAGGTCCGAGTATACAGTGAGAAGGAGGCAATGACCACAGCCAAACGAAACGCCTGGCGTGACCTGAAAAATGATACGGGTCCCGGCTTTAATATGGTCAGTTCGCGCATAAAAATGATATCATCGCCTAGTGAACCACTTATTCGGATCAGGGTGATCGCTGAGAGCATTGAGAATATCGCTTTAGCTCAGCCGATAAATACCGAGGCTAAATAGTACAGGAACCCTTTCTGTGCTATAATAGCTTAGAATATCTTGATTTTGACAAGAGAGATTCAATGCTGATGACAAATCAAGCAGGAGGGGGACAAATTATTGAGCACTAAGGAAGCCCGGGTGGCAATAAAAGACAACGGTCAGGCAGCCATTTTTTTCGGAATTGGTGACGAGAACTTCAACCATCTGCGCAGTATCTGTCAGGCTGAGATCTTTGCCCGGGGTTCTGATATATATGTCAAGGGCGATGAGGAAAAGGTCGATATCGTGCTTGAATTGGTGAACAGCCTCATAGATTTTATTGAGACTGAAGGCCAACTGACCATAAACGATATCAATTACATGCATAACAGGCTCAAAAAAGGAGACAAGCTCCATCATCGCGAGAACCTGGCCGGACCTATACTTACCACCACCAGGGGCAAGGCCATCAAAGCCAAAACTATTGGACAAAAAAGATATGTAGAATCCATTCTTCGCAATGACATAGTTTTTAGTATTGGACCAGCCGGCACCGGCAAGACTTACCTGGCAGTAGCTATGGCGGTAAATGCCTTAAAAAACCGTGAGGTAGAACGCATCGTACTAGTACGGCCAGCGGTGGAAGCCGGAGAAAAACTTGGTTTCCTGCCGGGAGACCTCATTGAAAAGGTCAACCCTTACCTGCGTCCGTTGTACGACAGCCTGTTTGATATACTTGGAGTGGAAGTTACTCAACGCTATCTTGACAAGAATATAATTGAAGTAGCGCCCCTGGCTTATATGCGGGGCAGAACACTCAATAATGCTTTTATTATTCTGGATGAGGCCCAGAATACTACACCCCAGCAAATGAAGATGTTCCTTACCCGGCTCGGTTTCGGGTCCAAAGCAGTCATCACGGGTGATATCACACAGGTTGACTTGCCTAAAGATGATAGTTCTGGCTTAATTGAAGTACAAAAGATCCTGGGACAGGTCAAAGGCCTGGCCTTCGAATACCTGGCTAAAGAGGATGTTGTACGGCATCCCCTGGTCCAAAAGATTATTGATGCTTATGAAGTCTATGAAGCTGAAAAGATTCAATAATAGTTTTTAGTCAACCTGACATTCAGACCAAGGCGGAAGCGAATAATTTAAACCCCTTCTGACAGGATTGGCTCAGAAGAGGCTAAGGAGCATTAGCGTGAGGATACCTGGCATCCTGAATGTAGCTTGGAAGAAACTGCTGACCTTCTTTCACCGGTCCAGCACCAAAAAAGTATTAGGGTTAACCCTGTTCTTCTGTATTACCATACTTATCTTGTTCAGCCGGATAAGCCCGCAGCAGGTCACCCTTAAGCCGGACGAAGTGGCCGAACGGGATATCCAATCAAACATCAGTGCAGTAGTAGTAGACCGTGTACAGACCGATGAACTTAAGAGACATGCTGCCAGCAAGGTGCAGAAGGTGTATCAGGAGGACAAGTATGCCCTTGATAATACCCGCAGTGAGATCGATAGATTCTATACTTCGGTCAGTACCATAATTGCCTCGTCCAGGGACAAGTCAGAGGAAATTGATGATCTGATCCGTTCCGTAAATCAGCATCCTGAAACCATCAAACCGGGTTTTACCACCAGGGAGTTGAGACAATATCTAATGAATACCCGTCCGGAAGATCTGGAGCAGATGCACCAAACCACCCTTAGTATCGTTGACGAGCTCCTGGATCAGCCGGTGACCGAGGAGGCACTTCCCGGCTTATTTTCTTCGGCTATCAGCAAGATAGATAGCCTGGCCTTTGCTCCGCAGGCCCGGGATATCATGAAAATGGTATGCATCAACTCGCTCAGGCCAAGTTTGGCCTTTAATCCGAAGGCTACTGAAAAAGCCCGTCAAGAGGCGATGAATGCGGTAAAGCCTGTGCAAAAGACGGTAAAAGTAGGCGAAATCATTGTACACCGAGGTGAACGTGTAACGCCGGAACAGATCGCCACCCTGGAGCAGTTAGGGATCCAGCGCAGCAGGAGCTATCCCCTCACCCTGGTCGGGGCGGGAATATTTGTTTTTATTACCTTTTGGATCAGTATAGAGTTTCTACGGCGTTATTACCGCAAGTTTTATGAAAATGATGCCTTGATGATACTGATTGCTCTGGTCTTTATCATAATTCTCGGTTTGACCCGTTTTCTCACTGTCATCAAACTGGGCGACACGCCTGAAATCAACGCGCTCTCCGGGTATCTGGCCCCGGTTGCCGCTGGGTCTATGCTGATCGCCATACTGCTCGATAACCGTCTGGCCTATTTCCTGACCATGCTTATGGCGATCTATGTCGGTATGGTGACCGAAGGCAATCAATTGTTTTACGCCATAGCTGCATTTGCTGGAGGCACAGTTGGGGTTTTCCAGGTCTACCGCCTCAATCAAACATCTGATCTGGCTCGCTCAGGACTCTACGTAGCTTTGGTCAATATCGCAACAATAATTACATTGACCCTGATCGGCGGAACCTTTAATATCAATGTATTGTTCGTGGGATGCATTATCGGAGCAGTCAACGGAATAACATCGGCCGTGTTGATGATTGGAGCCCTGCCTTATCTAGAGACTGCCTTTTCCATAACCAGTATGATAAAATTGCTCGAGTTGTCAAATCCTAACCATGAACTATTAAAACGCCTGCTGATGGAGGCACCGGGGACTTATCATCATAGTCTTATGGTAGCTAATTTGGCCGAATCGGCAGCCGAGCCAATTGGTGCAAACCCCTTGCTGGTAAGGGTGGGGGCGTATTATCATGATATAGGCAAGGTAAAACGTTCAGATTATTTTGTGGAAAACCAACGTACGTTTGATAACCCCCATGAGAAGATCGCTCCGGCCTTGAGTTCACTGATCATAACCTCCCATGTCAGGGAGGGGGTCGAACTGGCCAGGGAAGCCCGGATACCCCAGATCATAATTGATTTCATCGAACAGCATCACGGCACCAGTTTGGCCAAGTACTTCTATAGCCGGGCTTTGGAGGAAGACCGGGAGGGGAATATCAATGAGGATAATTTCCGCTATGAAGGGCCAAAACCACAGACCAAGGAGGTTGCATTAGTAATGCTGGCCGATTCGGTGGAAGCGGCGGTCAAGTCGTTGACTGAGCCCACTCCCGATCGGATAAGGAATATGGTTGACCGTATAATTAAAGATAAACTGAACGATGGACAGCTGGAATCCTGTGATCTGACGTTCAAGGATCTTGATATCATTGCCAGATCGTTCTGCCAGATGCTGGAGGGCATCTATCATAAACGTATAGAATACCCGGAGATCATCGTCAAAGAATTCGAGAAAAGGAGAGAAAAACATGGAGGCTCTGATTATAAACCAGCAGAACAAGGTTAACTATACCAGAGAACTTCAGCAGGTGATTCTCAGCGTTACCAATGCCGTAGCCAAATTAGTTCGCCTGCAGAAGAATTCCGAGGTTAGTGTCCTGATAGTCGATAATAGTTATATTCAAGAGCTGAATTTTATATATCGTCAGCAGAGTCGGCCCACCGACGTACTTTCCTTTGCCATGAACGAATTGGGGGAGGAAGAGCCTGGCTACGATTCTTCCGGTGAGGTCAATGTTCTTGGCGATATAGTGATATCTCTGGAGCAGGCTCAATTGCAGTGCGAGGAATATGGGCACTCACTTAACCGGGAATTGGGTTTCCTGGTCGCTCACGGGATGCTGCATCTCTTGGGTTATGATCATGAAACCGAAGAAGAAAAAAAGGTTATGCGTGAATTAGAAGAAAAGGTAATGAAAACGGTGAAACTGGAAAGGTAGTCACGAGATGAGAACCAAGAATCTGGGTGAGAGCTTTTACCATGCTACAGTCGGGGTGATATACAGCTTTGTTTCCCAGAGAAATATGAAAGTTCACAGTCTGGCTGCTGCAGTTGTAGTTATTGCTGGAATAATCTGCAGGTTGGACCGTATGGAATGGGGGTTAACGATCCTCGCCATATTTATAGTATTGATTACCGAGACTATGAATACGGCGGTCGAAAAGACCGTTGACTTGGTGACCGACGAGTTTCACCCCTTGGCCAAAAAGGCCAAAAACCTGGCTGCCGGCGCCACTCTGCTAGCTGCGCTCTGTGCAGTGGTACTAGGGATCATCGTTTTCGGCCCGTATCTGATGGGGGTATTACGGGGATATTTTTAGCCACAGATTTGCACAGATTAACGCAGATTATGTTAGGAAAAAAATGATGTGTATCTTTTTATAAATTAGGTTTATGGTAGTGCAACTTATTTGATCCAAAATGATTCTAAAATATAGTGCGATGTGGCTATGAATATTTAAGAAAAATTACACCGATGTTAGTTCGACTAGATATATTTTTATTCAGCTCAAATTCAATCTGTGTAAATCTGTGGCTAATAGCTAAACAAACCGGAGGGTTTTATGACAGTCGAAGAATTGGTGGCGGCGGCTGAAGCAGCCAGGGAGCAGGCCTATGCACCTTACTCTGGCTTCAGGGTCGGGGCCGCCCTGCTGACCGGGGAAGGTAGAGTATACACCGGGGCTAATGTAGAAAATGCCTCCTACGGATTGACTGTCTGTGCAGAACGCATAGCGGTTTTCAAAGCAGTGACTTCCGGAGAACGTGATTTTAGCATGATCGCTCTGGCAGGGAGCGGCCAGGGTTATATATATCCATGCGGAGCTTGTTTACAGGTTCTGGTTGAGTTCGCTCCTTCGCTTAAAGTAATTATTACCGATGAAAAAAGACAGCGCAAAGAATATAATTTGAATGAGATGTTGCCCCGGCATTTTGTTTTGCCAATGTAGGAGGGTTATAGTGAAATCAGGATTCGTCAGTATTGTGGGCCGGCCCAATGTCGGTAAGTCCACGCTCATGAATACAATTATCGGAGCCAAGATAGCGATCGTAACGGAAAAACCTCAAACCACCCGGACCCGGATCCAGGGCATCCATACCTGTGCCGATGGTCAAATCATCTTTATCGATACTCCAGGTATCCATAAGCCACAGCATCGTCTGGGTGAATATATGGTAGAGGTTTCGACCCGTACCTTTGATGAAGTGGATCTGATCTATTACATGACTGATGTCACGCGCCCCTTTGGCGGCGGAGAACAGTTTGTGATCAATCATCTCAAAGCTGTATCAGTTCCAGTATTTCTGGTGGTCAATAAGATAGACCTGGTCAGCGAACAACAAGTAGAACAATTCATTCAGAGTTTTACCAGCCAAATGCAGTTCAGTGCGGTTATTCCCCTGTCGGCGATGCATGGCACCAATATGGACAAGATGCTTGAACTCACCTTTGCGTCGCTGCCGGAAGGACCGCTTTATTATCCTGAAGAAGATCTGACCGATCAGCCGGCCTCCTTCATCGCAGCCGAGTTGATCAGAGAAAAAGCCCTGCTCCTGACCAGGGATGAGGTGCCTCATTCTCTGGCGGTAGAGGTGGAGGAATTTAAACAGCAGACCGGCGGCAAGGTATACCTGCGGGCAGTCATATATACGGAAAGGGACTCACAAAAAGGAATCATTATAGGCAAAAACGGGCAGATGCTGAAAAACATCGGCGAACAGTCCCGTAAAGATATTGAAATAATGTTGGATGCCGAAGTCTATCTCGACCTATGGGTCAAGGTTAAGAAAAACTGGCGTGACAGCGAGTCCAACCTCAACCAGTTTGGCTTCCGGTTGTGAGGTGACCCCTTTTGCTGGCGGCATATCTGGACCACACCAACCTAAAACCTGAGGCAGCGCGCAGTGACATCGAATCCCTCTGCCATGAGGCTGTCAAGTATGGCATGGCGGCCGTATGTGTTCACCCTGGACGATTGGTCAACGCGCTCAGTATTATCAGCGGAAGTCCAGTGAGACTGTGTACTGTAATCGGATTTCCACTGGGGGCAGATACCGCCGCGACCAAGTTGTTTGCGGCGCGCAACGCCCTGGACCAGGGTGCTGATGAATTGGATATGGTCATCAATATCGGAGCAATAAAGGATAATAATTATTCCCTGGTAAAACAAGAGATCAACAGCCTGCTCGAGTTAAAACCGGAATATGATTTTCTATTGAAGGTGATCGTTGAAACCGCCCTGCTAACATCGGCGGAACTGGCGGCGGTAACTACCCTGGTCAGTGAAAGCGGAGCCGATTTCATCAAGACCTCCACTGGATTCGCGAGCCGGGGAGTCAGCTTGCAGGATATAGAGATCATAAAACAATATAAAAGCGACAGACTAAAAATAAAGGCCAGCGGAGGAATCAGAGAACTGGAGTTTGCTCTGCGGCTGCTGGAGGCCGGAGTGGATCGGATCGGGACCAGCAGTGGGGCCGGATTGGTAGAGGAGTATAGGAAACGGGGAGGACGATAAGGAGTCGTCCTTTTTTATGTTCCTTAAGCGCATTTGCCTCTTCATAATTAGTGCCGGGATCTATACCAGTATCATGGTAAATCACCCCAGTCCAGCCCTCAAAGAGCTGGGATATCAACAGGCGTTGAACAGTTATGGAGGGGTATGTGCTGATAGATTGGAGATCAGTATACTGTATCAGCCCGGTGTAAGGAGGCTGAATGGAGCCTATAACGGCAAGATCGCAGCGATCATTCCAGGCGGGTCCATCGATTACCCCCGGTTGCTTGATAGATTCCTGGAACAAGGTTGCCGGGCGATAGTCGAGTGTTCAGCCCTTGATGCCTGGCATACTACGGAAGATGGTCAAAAATATCTGAAGAAGATGCACGGCAGAGCTTACCGGGTAGTAGTCTTCGACGGAGGCCACCATCTGCCTACGCTGGGTTTAGCCCCGGATATCATTGTTATGCCGGTGACCAACGGTTATGCAGCTCATTCCCGTGCACTGGATGGCATCAGGGCACAAGTGGTGAGTGAATTGGCCAGAGAAGCAGGATGCAGGGCAGTTGTCGCCAGTGTCCCGCGTTGGGGTTTGGTGAAGGCGGAGCCATCGCTGATCCGGATAACGGAAAGAATAATTGCTGACAGTCCCGTTTCCGATAATGAGATCGTGTTCAGACCGCGGGCCACTGATGGGGCAAGCTGCTCACAAGGCATTTGCTTTGCTTTCGTCGAACGGGAATGTATTAACGATCAGGATGCATTGAACCGGAAACTTGATAGCTTATCGATCAAAGATATTCATAAGATATACCTGGCTTTCGATTATCGATATATCGACGTATCTTCTGCTGATGACTATTGCCGTTCTTTGAGCCGGCATTGCCAGGTGCCGGTTATCAGAGCAAATGAACCGGTAACGGTGGCCAGTGCCATATTTCCCTTGGGAGTGGGAGAAGATGAACTATCGCAGTCGGTCCATTATTTTGAAAACCATTGATTATCGTGATGCTGACAAACTGGTTACCTTGTTTTCAGAAAAGCAAGGCAAGATCCGGGCTGTTGCCCGGGGAGTAAAGAAGCCGGCCAGCAGTCTCAGGGTCTGCCTGCAGCCATTTTGCCACTCGCATCTGTACCTATCAGGGGGCAAGGAACTGGAAAACATAACGCAGGGGAAGCTGATCGATTTTTTCCCGAATATTCGGGAGGATATCGATCTCACACTGCAGGTTCTCTACTTGATGGAACTACTTGATAAAAGCCTTATGGATCATATGCCCCTGCCGGCTCTCTATTCCGTGACCCTGGAGGTTTTGGAATACCTCGATACCCACGGCTGGAATCCGCTGGCAATAAGATATTTTGAAGCCAGTCTACTTAAATATCTTGGATATCAGCCTCTCTTGGACCGTTGTGTCAATTGCGGCAGTCAGGGCGGTAAACTGCAGTCCTTCAACCTGGTGCGGGGCGGGGTGATGTGCCCGGGGTGCAGTGAAATCCTGAGCAGTGATTTCGATTTTAGCGGGGAGGCCCTATCCATCCTGCGTCTGATCAGCAATAGTGATATCAATACTATGCACCGCATCAAGGCATCAGAAGGTGCGTTGAAGAACCTGGAGTTCTTTCTGGAAAAATACCTGGAGTATCACCTGGAGCGGCGTTTCAACATGAAAAGGACCATCCGTACATTGAAACATTTTTAAGATATTTCAAATAGTAGTTCTACCAAACTGGCAATCATGGTAGAATGAAGCAAATACTTTGTGAAATGTATAACCTGAGTAATTCGGTTTTGGGGGGATACCATGTTAAACAGAGCGGACACCATAGCAGAGAAATTCAAGACCTTTATGAGCAATCTCAAAGTCGATAACCAGGACCTTATTATACAGCGGGGCAAAGAGATAGCATTGGCTGTCAACAATTACTACTGGAAGATTAAATCAGATACCCGCAATATCCTGTACCTTGGTTCGTTTGGACGTGACACGGCTATCAAGGAACTGTCCAATGTCAACCTTATGGTCATCCTGCCTCTGCAGGAATACCAGCGTCTCGAAAAATGGCCGGGCAATGTCCAGCGTACCATGCTGCGTGAAATGAGAGATTTTATAGCCAAAATCAACGAGGAAGCTCATATCAGTGAGGACAATTGTTTGCTGCTGCCCTATGCTAAACCACCGATTTTTGAAATCCTGCCGGCAGTCGCCAGTCCCAAAAAGAACGGTTATATCTATCCCGACCCTGCTAATGGCGGAAGTTGGGGCATTTTTAATCCTATTCGGGAAATAGAGGTCATCGACGAATATAATTACCGTTTCCATGGCAAGGTCAAGCATCTGGCCCGCATGACCCGGGCGTGGAAGTTCCGGAACAATGTATCGATTCCCAGTATGCTGATCGATACCCTGACCATGAATTTCATGGATGATTGGGAGGGAAACGAGACCTCGTATTCATACTACGGCAATATGGTAATGGACTTCATGGAATACTTGGCCGGGCGCAAGATAGCCCAGCTTGATTGGTATGCCAAGGGCAGCAACCGCAAGATCCACCGGGAAGAAGATTTCGGGGCTCCGGCCAACGATGCCTTTCTTAAAGCAGTAGAGGCTATGGACTATGAAGAAAAGGGGGAGATCTACAACGCCAACCGCTGCTGGAAAGAAATCTTCGGTCCCGATTTCCCTGGATAGGAATTGAGACCTCAGGCTGAAACGGATCCCAGTTCTTTACTATCCAAGGCCCGGTCGCTTCACGCCATCTGTGACTACAGCGACATTAGATCGCCCCTGCCCCCCACTCCCCCAGTCCATCCTTGGACATCGCTCGTGTTTACGCAACCCGCTCAATCAATGTACCATTTATTTGCTAAGTTTATCCTTTTCAAAACCCGGACTTTGATATAAATTTTTATTAGGAACTACATGCAATATTGGAAACCGATGGCCATCCCTGTGCATGAGTTTCCTAACCATAAAGGTATTTTCCGGATATGTTTTTGAAGAACTGCAGCCGTCAGCTGGACAACCAGCCTGTTAGTTTAGAAAACGGAGGCATTTCAGCATGGACAGACACTCGACTGCTCTGAATTATTTAAGCCTGCTGATAGTTGTCTGCACCTGCCTGGTCGGATGTGGCAGTAAGAACACCTCTCAGCCCGCATCTTCTTATGAAAATCGAGATAAATTGACCTTCTGTATCACCTGGAAGGTCTATTCCGGACGCGGGGAGGCTATCCAGAAGATAGTGGATTCATATAATGCCAGCCAGGACAAGTATGTGGTCAACCTGGTCGATGAGGAAGAGGACCTGGGGACAGTGGAATCCAATCTGATCAAAAAATCTCCGGTCGATGTCTATGTCCTGCCTTATCGGTTTGTTCAATACCTGGGTGATAAAGGCAAGCTGACTGACCTGACCAGCGACTTTGCCCAGCAAAAGGACTTTTTCTATCCTAACCTCTGGCGACTGGGGGTAGTGGATAAGGCTACTTATGGCATCCCCTGGCTGGGTCATTCGGTTTGTCTGCTCTATAACAAGGAACTTCTTGACAAGTCTTCAGTAGATCCGGGTGGTATCAAAGATATCGACCAACTGGTAACTGCCTGTGAAAAAGTCGAGGCGAAAACCGATGCTCAGGGTATAGGGTTGGTCGGAGCCAACCATAATGATGTTTCTTGGATGGTAAACCAGTTTATTTACGGATTTGGTTCCAACCTGGTCGGTCCATCCGGAAAAGAAGTAGTTGTCAACAACGATAAGGCCAGGGCCGCCATAGATTTTTATCAAAACACTCTGGGACCGCACGCCCAGAAGACATGGGTGAATGATTCCGGTATTGAGGTGATGGATCATTTCCGCAAGCAGGAGGTAGCCTTCGAATTCCAGGGACCCTGGGGCGTGACTGATATATGGAAAAACGGGAACCCCTTTACGGTGGGGGTCATTCCCCTGGATGATATAGGACTGAAAGCGGAAGTAGGTCCAATGATGCTGGCTTTGCCCGCCGATATCAGCCCCGAAAAAAAGGCTGCTGCCATTGATTTGATCGACTATCTCATTTCTAAGCCTGCCCAGGAGATGATCATGAACGGCGAATACAGCCCCGAACATGATGCCTATTACCCTTTCCGTATTCCGGTAAGAAGTGATTTAGCCGGGACCCTCGTCTACAATGAACATCCCGAATTCATACCATTCATAGAAGGGCTCAATAATCCCAGCATCGATGTACCGGTTCCACGGTGGCAGAAGATCAAGGATGATTATTATGCACCCGGACTGCATGAGGTCATGGCCGGGGAGCTTACCATCGACGCATTTCTGAAGAACATCGAGACAGAGGGTGACCATATACTGTCCGAACAATAGGGGTAAGGGGGAAGGGCGAACATGGATACTACTATTCTTATCGTTGATGATTCCAAGACCGACATGATGTTGATCAAGAACATGTTGTATGATTACAATCTGCTCATGGCCTATGACGGAATGGAGGCCATGGATGTGATCGACAACATCAGTAATATCGATCTAATGATCCTGGATCTAAACATGCCGAGGATGAATGGTTTCGAGGTCCTGCAGACCATGCAGAAAAGACCAGTGTCCAAAAGGATACCGACCTTGATCCTTACAAATTTTGACGAGGTAGAGAACGAGATCAAGGGGCTCAATCTGGGCGCGGTGGATTATATCCGGAAGCCTCTGAATATGCAGTCAGTCAGGAAAAGAGTCGAGGTGCACATGAACCTGCGGCGGGCCTTAAAAAGCATTGAAGAGTATAACCAGGAACTGGAGGAAAAAGTATATGCCCGGACCCGAGAGTTGGTACTAACCCGTGATATAACCATCCATGCCCTGATCGGTCTATTGGAAGTACGCAATCTGGAGTCCCGCAATCATACGGTGAGAACCCAATGGATGATGAAAATGCTGTGTGAACACTTGAAAAATAAACCGCACTATGCCCAAATACTGCAAGAAGAATATATCAGGATACTGGTGCAGACTGCACCCCTGCATGATATCGGCAAGGTCGGCATCCCGGATAACATACTCTTGAAACCCGGTGCATTTGATCCTGAGGAATATGAAATCATGAAGAAACATACTACATACGGGGTCGAGGCCTTGAGTGTCGGACCCCAAATGGGGCAAGCTGCCGGGTTTATCCGTACAGCTATCGAGATCGTGGCGACCCATCACGAGAAATGGAACGGCAGCGGATATCCTGAAGGTTTAAAAGGTGAAGATATTCCGCTTCCCGGCCGGTTGATGGCTTTGATCGATGTTTATGATGCCCTCACCAACAAGAGAGTCTATAAGGAGGCTTATTCTCATGAAAAATCCCTGGATATAATGCGGGATGAACGAGGTAAACATTTTGATCCCCATCTGTTGGATGCATTTATCGAAATTGAAAGTGAGATACGGCAGATAGCGGGAAAAGATCTGCAGCGCCTTGATTTGGAGGGATAAGCTTGAGGTATTTTAGGATCTTTCCGGTTATCATCTTTATTCTTGGCTGGTATGCCGTCCTTGCCTATGCCCAACCTGGTCCAATCGAATTCACCCCGGAAGAAAGAGCATTTATCAAAGAGCATCCCGTTATCCGCCTGGGGGTGGATCCCCAATTTGTCCCTTACGAGTTTATCGACTCCGATGGTCAATACAAGGGTATTGCCGCTGATTATATGAAAATAGTCAGCCAACGGACCGGGATCAGGATGGAGGTGGTACCTGACCTTACCTGGGCCGAAGCTTACGAGAGGGGAGTAGAAAAGAAGGTTGACGCACTGCCTTGTATAGCCAAGACCAGGGAGCGCGAACGGTACTATATATTTTCTGAGCCCTATTATTCTTTTCAGCGGGTAATCATCGTGAAAACCAGCAACGACAGGGTCAAAGGTATTGAGGATCTCTACAATAAAAGAGTAGCTTTGAAGGATCAAAGCTCACATCATAGTTATCTGAAGCAGTTCCCGCAGATACAGATAAGTACTTATCCCACCGAGGAGGCTGCCCTGAAGGCAGTAGCAGATGATCGTGAAACCTGCTTTGTGGGAAATTACGCCAACTCCAGCTATATCATCAAGACCAATGGTTATACCAACCTCAGAGTGATCCCGATAAACACCGAGGATAAACAATCTCTGTATTTTGCCTGCCGGAATGATTGGCCACTCCTGCAAAGCATCATAAATAAGGGCCTGGCTTCGATCACTGCCGAAGAGAAACTGGCCATAGACAACAAGTGGATCGGAATCGAGGAAACCGGTAATTACGAAGCTATCCTGCGCATAGCCGGGATAGTTGGTGCAATCATTCTGGGGATCTTTTTTGTTTCTCTTTATTGGATATTCAAATTAAGAAAGGAAGTAGAACAAAGAAGGCGGATCGAAGAGGCATTGAAGTCGGCCAAGGAGGAAGCCGAGTTTGCCAATTACATCAAATCAGCCTTTTTAGCCCGTATGTCCCATGAGATAAGAACTCCGCTCAATGCTATCACCGGCATGGCTTACCTGTTAAAGAAAACCGATACCAACGTCACCCAGAGGATCTACCTTGATAACATCATCCAGGCTTCCCGGAACATGCTGCGTATCATCAATGATATATTGGATTTCTCCAAGATAGAAGCAGGGAAGATGGACATCGAAAGGATATCTTTCAACCTGGACAAGATACTGCAGCAGGTCATAAACATGGTGTCTTTAAAAGTAGAAGAAAAAGGGATAGTCTTTGAATTTCATAAAGACCCACGTGTACCGGTGAATTGTTGGGGCGACCCTATCCGCCTGGAGCAGATTTTATTGAACGTGACCAATAATGCGGTCAAGTTTACTAATGCCGGATCGGTTTCACTTAATGTAGCACTGCAGGCAGTGGACGAGGATCTGTATTACCTGGATTTCGTGGTCTGTGACACGGGAATAGGCATGGATGAGGATGAACTGGAAAAGCTATTTAAGCCATTCTCCCAGGGTGATTCTTCCATAACCCGGCGTTTCGGCGGTACCGGGTTGGGTTTGTCAATCGTAAAAAGCCTTTTGGAGATCATGGGCGGAGAAATAAGGGTCAAGAGCACTCCCGGTCAGGGATCGACCTTTAGCATCTGCCTTCCCCTGGAGATAGACCGGGAAAAAGAGAATGAACGGAAGGAAAAGTCGGCATCAGTATATTTTGATGATATCCGGGTTCTGGTACTGGATAAGGGACCTACGAGTTCTAACCTGCTCAGGGAATACCTGAATTCTTTTAATATCAACGCTGAGTTTATTGACAGCGAAGAAAAGGCAGCCGAATCGCTCAAGACTGCCGCGGCCCAGGATTGCCCTTTCAATCTTCTGTTGGTAGACAACGATACACCTGCCAGCGGCGGTATCGACTTTGTTCGAAAAGTTCGGGATGATCCCCAAATAACACAGCCCAAGGTTATTTTGATGATACCCATTATGCGGGAAGACCTGTTTGCCGGAATGGATGAACTGGGTATAGATCTGGGTATAACCAAACCAGTTATTGCCTCTATACTTTATGACGGGATCATAGGGATCTTCAGTGAACGTATCCGCAGCGTTCACGACCAGCCGGAAGGTGTCGAAGAGATAGCAGAGACTGTAGCGGCTGATGCTTATCATATACTGGTAGTGGAAGACAACAAGATCAACCAGTTTATCGCCAGATCGATCCTCGAACAGGCGGGATTCAGAGTATCGATCAGTGACAATGGTAAAACCGGTTATGAATTCTTTGAAGAACATAAGGATGAACTGGATCTGGTGATAATGGATCTGCATATGCCCATCATGAATGGTTATGAAGCGGCTGAGATCATAAAAGGACTGGAACCGTCCATGCCCATCGTTGCCATAACAGCTGATGCCATAACCGGAGTTGAGGGAAAGTGCAGGCAGGTGGGAATAAACCATTACATCAGCAAACCATTTGATCCCGAACAGTTCATTGCGACCATATGGGACATATTGAAGCACCGACCGGCAGGTGAACGGCCGGATCGGGAAGATGCTGCCCAGGGTTCTTCTCCAGTTGGGGGCAGAATGATATTGGACGAGAACAAAGGCATCCAGTTGATGGGCAACAACCGGGACTTGTACAATATGGTTCTGGCCGAATTTTATGAAGAAAACCTTCATTTTATGAAGGATTTATCCGAACGGATAGAACAAGGGAATTACCCGGAAGCTGCTCAGCTGGTACATAAACTGAAAGGCAGCACCATGAATATCGGAGCCGGCCTTCCCTGGACCGTCATGTCAGAACTGCAGAAGGCCCTGGAGGAGGGGGACACGGGCAGGATCGCCGGGTTGCAGGTGGAGCTGGCGGGAGTGTCAGACCGCCTTTTTAGAGAGATAGCTGAAAAAATCGGAATAGATACAGATGGAGATTGAGATCGGAGGGCTATTTCGTTGTCGAATGAGAGAGCTCAGAACCTCCCCAAAACCCATGGTCGAAATCTGGCATAAAGTAACCGGTTAAGCCTCATTGACAGGTCTGGTGGGGGCTGGTAAACTTAATGAGTGATTTGCCTGTAATTAAATAAAATGAATAACTGGCGATGATAAAGAGGAGTAGGCAAGGCTGATCTCATTCAGAGAGCCGGGCGGGTGGAAACCGGTTGGGATGCTTTGGCGAAGGCACTTTGGAGCTTCAGGAGGAACACCGAAAACGGTTAGTAAAGCCTGGTCAATGAAGCGGGGCTGATAAGGCCAAGCAGGGTGGAACCGCGGGTTATCCCGTCCCTGTCCCAATGGACAGGGCTTTTCTGTTTTATGGAGTTTTTTAGCCACAGATTTACACAGATTAACACGGATTTAGAGTACGATGGCTAGATATCTAATTCCAAATAATGTGGTTTAGGTTAATTATAGCTAGAAAAAGTTCTGCGTTAATCATAAAAGAGTCTGCGTTAATCTGCGTCTATTTGTTCTATGTCTATTAACCTTAAGGAGGTTGTTATATTGACTTTTCAGGAGATGATCTTGCGTCTGCACGATTTCTGGGGGCGTCACGGATGTATCATCCAGCAGCCCTATGACATGGAGAAGGGTGCCGGGACAATGAACCCGGCCACCTTCCTGCGCTGCCTGGGACCGGAGCCCTGGAATGTAGCCTATATAGAGCCCTCGCGCCGCCCCACTGACGGGCGTTATGGGGAAAATCCCAACCGTCTGCAGCATTATTATCAATATCAGGTCATCCTGAAACCATCGCCTGACAATGTCATCGATCTCTACCTGGAGAGCCTGCGGGAACTGGGTATCGAGGCTGAGAAACATGACATCAGACTGGTCGAGGATAACTGGGAATCCCCCACCTTGGGGGCCTGGGGACTGGGCTGGGAAATATGGCTGGATGGTATGGAGATCACACAATTCACCTATTTCCAACAATGCGGCGGCATCGATTGCTTTCCGGTCAGTGCCGAGATTACTTATGGTATAGAACGTATCGCCATGTATATTCAGAATAAGGACAGCATTTTTGATATCGAATGGGTGGAGGGCATCACCTACGGTGACGTACACCATCAGTCTGAGGTGGACTACTCGCACTATAATTTTGAAGTAGCTGATGTGGCTTCGCTGACCACCATGTTCAATCTGTGTGAAAAGGAAGCCCAGCGGGTGGCGGCCGCTCATCTCCCTCAACCTGCTTATGATTATGTTCTGAAGTGTTCCCACCTGTTCAATCTCTTAGATGCGCGGGGCGCCATCAGTGTTACTGAACGCACCGGCTATATCGGGCGGGTACGAAATTTGGCCCGGCTGGTAGCGGGCGAGTATCTGGAGCAGCGTAAAAGGATGGGCTATCCGTTGCTCAAGGATGAAAAGCTGCGCCAGCAAGTTCTGAGCGCTGAGGAGGTGGGCTAATGACTAGGGATCTTTTATTGGAAATAGGGGTAGAGGAAATCCCCTCCGCCTATATGACCAGGGCCCTGTCTGATCTGCAGGTCCTGACGGAAAAGAAGCTGGCCGAAGCAAGGCTTTCGTACGACAATCTAAAGGTTTTAGGCACGCCCCGCCGCCTGACCATTATTGCCGAGGGCATGGCCGAGCAGCAGGAAGATGCCAACATTGAGAATCGGGGTCCCAAGAAGAGCGCCGCTTTTGATGCCGATGGGAGACCCACCAAAGCAGGACTGGGTTTTGCCCGGGGGCAGGGTGTTGATTTTGAGCAACTGGAGATCCGCGAACAGGGAGGTATCGAGTATCTATTTGCGGTCAAACGGGAAGCCGGCCGTTCTGCTGCTGAGGTTTTGCCGATGATATTGCCGGATATGATCACCTCGCTGGTCTTTCCCAAATCTATGCGCTGGGGGGCTTTCACAACAAGATTTGCCCGGCCCATTCGCTGGTTGTTGGCTATCTTCGGTGATGAAGTCGTCAAATTCAATATCGAGAATATTGAGAGTTCCAATCTGACCCATGGACATCGTTTTCTTTCCAAGGGAAGTCTTCAGGTAAAAGATCTGGAGGATTACAAAAAACAACTGAGGGAGAATTTCGTTATCCTTGATCAAAATGAACGTAAGGCCATGATCTGGCAGCAGGTTCAGGATGTAGCCGCACAAGCCGGAGGAAAGACCATGCAGAACGAAGATCTGTTGGAAGAGGTCACCTATCTGGTGGAGTATCCCACCGCCTTTTTCGGCAAGTTCTCTCCCTCCTATATGGAGGTGCCGCCCGAAGTCTTAACTACCAGCATGATAGAGCATCAGCGTTATTTCCCGGTATACAGTGATTCCGGCGAACTGTTGCCTGGTTTTATCGGCGTAAAGAATGGGCGGGATTACAGTATGGACCTGGTTATTGCCGGTAACGAGAAAGTGATCAGACCCAGACTGGAAGACGCCCTGTTCTTCTGGCGGGAGGATGGTAAGAAACCTCTGGAATCTATGGTATCCGGTTTCGAGGCGGTCATGTTCCATGAGCGGCTGGGCACCCTGAAGGATAAGGTAAGAAGACTCGGTCAGATAGCCCTCCAACTAGGTGAAGCAAGCGGATTGAGTTCACCGGATAAATTACAGCGTGCCTCCCTGCTCGCCAAAGCCGATCTGCTTTCGGCTATGGTATACGAGTTTCCCGAACTGCAAGGGATCATGGGGCGTTATTATGCTTTGAAGAGCGGAGAGGACCCCGAGGTAGCTCAGGCCATACTGGAGCATTATCTGCCCAGATTCTCCGGGGATTCATTGCCGCTCACCCCTACCGGCATAGTTCTCAGCCTGGCTGAGAAGATCCATAATCTGGTGGGGTGTTTTGCCATTGGCATCAAACCGACCGGATCGCAGGACCCCTACGCCCTGCGCAGACAGGCCCTGGGGCTGGTGAACATCATTCTGGAGAATAATCTGCACATTGATTTGAGAAACGTTCTGCTGGATGCCTATGCTAGCTTCAACGGTGTCAAACTTCAGTTGGATGCTGATTCTGTGGCTGTAGAACTGATGGATTTCATCCTGCAGCGTATGAGAGGGATCCTTCAGGAGCGTGGGATATCCTACGATGTGATCGATGCCGTATTCGCTGTTGCTTCGCCTGATTTGACAGAAGTCGCTGACCGTATCGCCAGTATCAAAGATTTCAAGGTTTCAGAATACCGGGACGACTTCATGGTGGTGTATAACCGGGCCAATAATCTTTCCCGCAAGTGGGAAAGCGATGAAGTCGATGAAAGCGTATTAGCCGATGACAGTGAAAAAGCCCTTTATGCGGCAGTTCAGGAACTGGCTCCCCGGGTCAGGGAGATGATATCCTCCGGGGATTATGAAGCCGCTCTCCGTGCTCTGGCCGGACTGCGTCCTTGTGTGGATGAATTTTTTGAAGCAGTAATGGTAATGGTTGATGACGAGAAATTAAAGGCCGCCAGGTTGGGATTATTGAAATCAATTGCAAATATCTGTCAACTAGTGGCCGGTTTTAGTAAAATAGTAATATAAAAAAGGGGCTTAACAGGATTTTATTTTTTGATATAGTATATATAATTAGTGCGTTTAAGGGTAAAAAGTATAGCACATAACAGGCGGTGAACAGCATCGATTTGAATGAGAGGCAGGAAAAGATCCTGGCCATTGTGAAAACCGAGGGGCCCATTACAGGTGAAAAAATCGCTGAAATACTAAATGTGACCCGAGCCGCGCTTCGGCCTGATCTGGCCGTGCTTACCATGTCTGGTTTTTTGGAGGCCAAACCGCGCGTGGGCTACTCCTTCAAGAACGAAGGGGCTGATAATGAAATCAGAAGGGCGCTTAACCAGTATCGAGTAAGGGATATACAGTCATTGCCCGTTATACTCAAAGAAAGCACCAGTATATATGATGCGATCGTCACCCTTTTCGTGGAGGACACCGGCAGCGTATATATTGTGGGGGAAGACGGATATCTGTCCGGATTGGTTTCGCGCAAGGACTGCCTGAAAACTACCCTGGGACAGGCGGATATCCATAAGATGCCCATCTCCATAATAATGACCCGGATGCCTAATATCATAACGGCCAATCTGGATGAAACGGTGGTCGAAGTTGTTCGCAAGATCGTGGAGCATGAAGTCGACAGCCTGCCCGTTGTGAAATGTTTTCTGGATCATGCCGGCGAGGAGAGGCTTGAGGTGGTGGGCAAAATATCCAAGACTAATATCGCCCGGTTGTTTCTGGACCTGGCATCGGGCACCAGAGGTTAGGGGATCTGAATTTGATTCCCCTATATAAAGTATTAGGAGGTTAGCTGGTGAACAATCACTTACCCGGAGTTTTTATTGTCTCCGATTCCATCGGTGAGACAGCTGAAATGGTGGTGCGGGCCGCGGCCAGCCAATTCAACTCCGGCAACATGGAAATCAGGAGAATACCCAATATTTCTGATATCGACACCCTGGATCAGGTAGTACACCAGGCTGCGGCCAGCAAGTTCCTTATAGCTTATACCCTGGTGGTAGATGAGCTGGCCGAGCATCTTAAGGCTGAAGCGGTCAAGTATGGTGTAATATGTGTCGATATCCTGGGGCCGCTGGTCGATGCTTTAAAACAAGCCAGCAATCTGGAACCCAAACGCGAACCTGGTCTTTTGCGCAAAGTAGACGAGATGTACTATCGTCGGGTCGAGGCTGTCGAATTTGCTGTACGCTATGATGACGGTAAAGATCCCCGCGGGATCGATCTGGCAGACATAGTACTGGTAGGGGTCTCCCGTACTTCCAAGACCCCGCTTTCCATGTATCTTGCTCATAAGAGGATCAAAGTTGCCAATGTGCCCCTGGTCCCTGAGGTCACTCCGCCTGACGAACTGTTCAGAGCGGAAAGGGGTAAGGTCATCGGTTTGACTATCAATCCGGATCAGTTGAATCATATCCGCGCAGAACGCCTGAAGACCCTGGGACTGAAAGGCCAGGCCAGCTACGCCAATCCGGAGCGGATACTGGAGGAGATCGATTATGGCAACACCATTATGAAAAAGCTCGGTTGTCCGGTAATTGATGTTACCAACAAAGCAGTTGAGGAAACAGCCAGCAGAATATTGGAAATATATTACAGGAGGATGAGTCATGTCTAGCAAATGGGTGTACGCGTTTCAGGAAGGGACATCGGATATGAAAGCTCTGCTGGGAGGGAAGGGTGCCAATCTGGCTGAGATGACCCGTATCGGCCTGCCGGTCCCTCCCGGGTTTACTATAACCACTGAGGCCTGTAACGCATATCTGGCCGCCAGCGAGCAATTTCCCGAGGGTATGCTGGAGCAGGCATTTACGGCTCTGGTCAATCTGGAAGAGGTCAGCGGCAAGAAATTCGGAGAGAAGGACAACCCCCTGCTGGTATCTGTCAGATCAGGAGCGGCCATATCAATGCCGGGTATGATGGATACCGTTCTTAACCTCGGCCTGAATGATGAATCAGTGCTGGGACTCTCAGCCCTGACAGGGGACGAGAGATTTGCCTATGATTGCTATCGACGGTTTATTCAGATGTTCTGCAATGTGGTACTTGATATCGAACATCATCACTTTGATGAAATAGTTGAAAAACACAAACGGAAGCTTTCGCTGATTTTCGATTATGAATTGCCCGCACCTGAACTTAAGGAAATAATTGCCCAATACAAGGCAGTAGTAGCACATGAGAAGGGTTTCGATTTCCCACAGGATGTGAAAGAACAGTTGGTCATGGCCATCAAGGCCGTATTTTCATCATGGAATAATGCCCGGGCTATCGTATACCGTCGTGTAAACAAGATAGATGACAAGCTGGGGACAGCGGTCAATATACAGTGTATGGCTTTTGGCAATATGGGCACTGACTGCGGGACTGGTGTAGCCTTCACCCGTGATCCTTCCACCGGTGAAAAGACCCTATACGGAGAATTCCTGGTCAATGCCCAGGGCGAGGATGTGGTGGCCGGGATCAGGACACCGATGCCGATAATAAAGCTGAAGGAAGAATTGCCGGGGGTATACCAGCAGTTCGTAGATACCTGTCTCAAGCTGGAGAACCACTACCGGGACATGCAGGATATTGAGTTTACCGTAGAAAAGGGCAAGCTGTTTATGCTGCAGACCAGAACCGGCAAAAGAACTGCACGGGCATCGGTACGGGTGGCCGTCGACATGGTAAATGAAGGACTCATTACCCTGGACGAAGCACTATTGAGGGTCGATGCCGAGCAGATCAATCAACTGCTGCATCGCCAGATCGATCCTGGTGTCAGCCTGTCGCCCATAGCGGTGGGACTGCCGGCATCGCCGGGAGCCGCCTGCGGCAAGGTGTTATTCGATGCAGACCTTGCCGAAAAGCTGGGAGAGGCTGGAGAAAAGGTACTGCTGGTACGCAGTGAGACCACTCCGGATGATATCCACGGCATTATCTGGGCCCAGGGAGTACTCACCTCCCGTGGCGGGATGACTTCGCACGCGGCAGTAGTAGCCCGCGGCATGGGCAAACCCTGTGTTTGCGGCTGTGAAACCGTAAAGATCGATGCCGCCAATGGCTGCTTTGCAGCTGGTGATGTGGTGGTCAAAGAAGGCGATATCATAACCATCGACGGAGCTACCGGCCGGGTCATGCTGGGAGAAGTACCTATGATTGAACCGACTCTGTCGGATGAATTTGAAAAGCTTCTGCAGTGGGCTGATGATACCAAGACCCTGGCGGTCAGAGCTAATGCTGACACCCCGCAGGATGCTGCCAAGGCTAGAGAATTCGGAGCAGAAGGTATCGGCCTGTGCCGTACCGAGCATATGTTTATGGCCCAGGAGAGACTGCCTATCGTACAGGAAATGATCCTGGCCGATATCTTGGAGGAACGGGAAGCGGCTCTTGCCAGGCTGCTGCCTTTCCAACGTGAGGATTTCTACGGAATACTCAAGGCCATGGCGCCCCATCCGGTGACTATACGCCTGCTGGATCCGCCGCTGCATGAGTTTTTACCGGATCATGAGTCTCTGATGCTGGAGATCGCTGAAATGAAGCACCAGCATGCTGATGAGAAATCCATCATGGAAAAAGAAGAACTCCTGAAGAAGATACATAGCCTGTCTGAGGCTAATCCGATGTTGGGTCATCGCGGCTGTCGGCTGGGCTTGACCTATCCGGAGATATATCGGATGCAGGTGCGGGCTATATTTGAAGCCATGGGCCAGCTCAAAGGGGAAAAAATCAAGACCCATGCCGAGATCGAGATCCCTCTGGTAATGGACCTGGCAGAATTTGCCCAATTAAAAGTCGAGATAATGGCCACCTATGAGCAGTATAAAAAGGATACCGGCATAGAGTTGGAGTTTGATCTGGGCACCATGCTTGAATTGCCCCGTGCATGCGTGGTAACTGATGAGATCGCAACCGAAGCAGAGTTTTTCTCCTTTGGTACCAACGATTTGACCCAAACCACCCTGGGCTTTTCCCGGGATGATGCAGAAGGTAAATTCATACCGGTATATCTGGAAAAAAAGATAATCAAGGACAATCCCTTTGCTGTACTTGATCGCAAGGGTGTAGGCGGTCTCATGAAGATGGCTATCGAGAAAGCCCGGACTACTCGTCCCGGAGTCTTGATGGGGATATGCGGTGAACATGGCGGCGAACCCAGTTCTATAGAATTCTGCCATCAGGTAGGCCTCAACTATGTGAGCTGTTCTCCCTACCGTATTCCGGTAGCCCGCCTGGCAGCTGCCCAGGCCAAATTGAAAAATTAATTTAGAAAAATTGCATGGTAATATATGATAGGGCCCAGCTCAAAGAGCTGGGCCCTAAGTTTGTCAAAGAAATAGGCAGACCGAGCAAAAAGAGTGAAGGTAAGTTGCGAAAGGCAATCTTTCAGTTGAGGTAAGAATGATAAGCTACCTTAATAGTCCGGGTTTAGTAGATCTTCGGTGACCCCATTTGTAAGAACCTCAATCTGAGGCACAAGGAAGCTCAGCGATTGAGGCATACACGGGGTACGTTGATTAAGCTGAGCTTCCTATGTAACGATGGAGTTGAAGTTCTATTGATGGGATCAACGAAGATTCGTTAAAAAACAAAGGTTAGGGTGTCTATTGACCCTAACCTCAACTGTAATATTTGTTGACGAATTGGATTCGCGTTTTTTGTCGGTCTGATTCATGATCGGTCGGTGATGACCAATATCTTTCTTTCGTCGGGGTCGAAGTACATGTTCATGTTTCTCAGATTCTCGGTCAGCTTGGCTGGTTCGTCCTTGATAGAAAAGGTCATGCCTTCCTGCAGTCCGGCGCCTATTTGTATCATGCCTTCCCCCCTGGTGTTCTTAAGCATACTGACTAATGAATTCCTCTGCTCGACCATGGTGTCATATTCCTCGGTCATTTGTATGTATTGGGGCAGTTTCTGTTCCAGTTGAGCGACAGTGGTCGGATCAACGATGTTTCCTAGTGACTTGCGTATTTGATCGGACAGGAGCCGGATCTCGAGATCCTTTTTCTCTATGTTTTGGTTCAGAGCCACGATCTGGCGATGGAATTGACGGCGTTCGATGCCTTCCACCTGCATGTCGATAACCTCACAGTTCTGGATGCGTGAAGCCTTGATGCGGGTGCGGGCTTTGATGGAGTTATTGCCGAGGATCATGCCCTTGCGGCCGTGGATCAGAACGGAATCGCCGGCTTTAAGATCACAGCGCAGGACATATTCGTTTACAATGATGTTTTGGCCGGCTTCAGCTTCCATGCCCTGGGCAAAACGGGCCTCGATATTTTTAGCTGCGATAATGACGGCATTTCCGCGACCGATAACTCCGGAATGGATAAAGACCGAACCCCTGCGGGATTCTACCCGGGCATTTTCCACCCCGCCTCTGATTTCAACATCACCGTCGGCCGTGACCTCAAAACCTTCCTTGACACTGCCTGTAATGATCAGCTTGCCCATAAAATCAAGGTTGCCAATCGAGAAGTCTACATCACCATTAATGATCATTGCTTTGATGACCTGGATACGATTATTGACCCAATCCAGTGCACCATCAAATTCAGCTACAGCTTTATTCTCAGAGACAATGATACCTTTCCCCACTTTGAATTCCGGATTTCTGCCATCCTTGGCAGGGAGCTCATCGCCCCACACGGTCATGCCCGGTTTTCCTTCGGTGGCCCAGACGCGGTCAGCCACTGATTCGCCAGCCCGGATGGGCAGTATAAAGCCCAGCTGATAATAATCGACCGAACCATCTTCAAGAAGGACTGGTTTTTTCGAGGGCTGGTGGTAGTGATATGTTATTGAGCCATCCTCACCGTTTATTGCCGGTCTCCCGTTGGCTATCATGGTTTTTTCATCAGGATTATCAAGAGCAGCATTGACGGAATCCGCATCGATACCAAATTTGATGCCATTGTTTTCAAGGAATTTTAAAACCTCCTCCTTGCCCGGCATCTGGTAGGTATCTTTATTGATGGTTATATAAGCAGTCATTGCATCATTGGCAACATTAAGCGTTATGGGCTGGATCCTTTGAGCACTGCTGCGCACGAAAATCATAAAGGCTGATTCTTCGTAAGAAGGATCGATCTTGAGCAGAGTTTTAGGAGGAAGGTCAAATAGCTTGGTCATCAACTCGTTGGAAATACGGAAGTTGAGGCCAAATAATTCCGCTTCCAAATCGTTGAGTTTGACCCCTGGTTTGGCAAGGCGGATATAGAACCCATCAATTTTTTCTATAATTTCAAAAGTAGCAGGATTAACAGTTGCCATTACATCACCTAAAAAATGATAATATGAGTAATCAGAAGTGGAGACAATTAGCTACAAAACGAGATTTTTATAGACCAATCAATTATACCATACTATTTAAAATTGCAAGGTAAAAGAAAGACTATTAAGAAAATTTTCGATGTCGAATAATACGTAAATAAGATAGAATCTTTAACCGTACCGGGCAGAAGGATTTATTCTTTGATATAGCGAACTACGGAAAATACATGTATGAAAACCAGCTGCAAAGGGAGGCTTACTATTGGCCATTCGGGATGAGATAGAAAGCAGGGAAGCCGCTTATCTAGGCGAATATGCTACTTTGTCGATAAAATCTGCGGGCAGGGAGATCGCTGAGCAACCTGATCCGGTCCGCACCTGTTTCATGCTGGATCGGGACCGGATCGTGCATTCCAAATCGTTTCGGCGCCTTAAACACAAGACCCAGGTTTTTATCGCTCCGCCGGGAGATCATTACAGAAGCCGGCTGACTCATACCCTGGAGGTAGGGCAGATCGCGCGGACCATCGGTGCAGGTTTGAATCTCAATAATGATTTGATCGAGGCCATAGCCCTGGCTCATGATGTGGGTCACACCCCCTTTGCCCATTCCGGGGAACAGGTCTTGAACCAGTTGCTCACAGGTGGCTTTCGCCATAACGAAAATAGTATCAGGGTGCTGACCCGGGTGGAACAGCATAAGGGACGCCATGGGCTCAATCTTTCCCGGGAAGTGCTGGACGGGGTGCTGCATCACAGCGGTTACGGTACCAATGAACCACAGGCCTTGACCCTTGAGGGACAGGTCATCAGGCTGAGTGACAAGATCGCTTATGTGCAGCATGATATAGATGATTCTATTAGGGCGGGGCTGCTGACCCTTGAACAAATACCGGCACAGTATCTTAAGGTACTGGGAGATACCCACAGCCAGCGAATTGCCACCCTGGTCATCAACACCATAGAATACTCCAAAATGTCAATGCAAAAGGGAGATCCTTTGGTATCGTTGAGCCCGCCTATCGATGAAGCTTTGAGGGGACTAAGGGAATTTATGTTTGAGACTATCTACCGGGGGCCGGTATGTCAGGCGGAAAGGAGCAGGGCTGCATTTATCATTGAGCACCTGTTCGAATTCTATACCCATCATCCGGAGAAGATGGGCCAGGTGTATTGTGATATAGCTGATGAGGAAGGTATGGAGCGTGCAGTAAGTGATTATATTTCCGGTATGAGTGATGCATATTGCGTGGCTCAGTTTCGTGAACTCTATATACCTCATTCATTCGTCCCCGATGCCTGCAAGACCTTTGAATACTAAGCGGGGGATAGTATCCAGTATACTTTGATGATTATACAGGAAATCATCAATATAAATAGAAGTTTTTAGAGTCACAAAACCTTCTTCCAATAAAAATATTGAACTGAGAAGGATTTTTGGATTTTGTAGAGAATATAGGAGATGCCCATGACACGATACGACGACCCGGTGATCAGGGAGATCAGTGATCGACTTAATATAGTAGATATCGTTGCCGAAACGGTCAATTTGACCCGCAAGGGAAATCGCTACTGGGGTCTATGCCCGTTTCATGATGAAAAAACTGCGTCTTTTACGGTGACTCCGGAAAGAAATATGTATTATTGTTTTGGCTGTCATGCCGGGGGCGATGCGTTTTCCTTTGTGATGAAGACCAGGGGTCTGGAATTCAAGGAAGCCCTGGAATTGCTGGCAGGCAAAGCCGGAGTCGAACTGAGCAGCCGGCCGCAGGCCAAAGAGTTAGATCGACGTAAAAAGATCATTGAAATAAATCATGCTGCTGCAGCGTATTATCAACAGGTTTTGGCCAGGGTACCTGAAGCCCGGTCTTACATAAACCAACGCGGGTTGGATCAGGATATCGTGGAAAGATTCCAATTGGGATTTGCCATGGACCAGTGGAACAACCTGGAGGAATACCTGTTGCGCAAGGGCTTTTCCCAGGAGTATATAAAGTCATCAGGGCTGATCAAACGCAATGAAAGGCGCAATACCTATTATGACCTGTTCCGTGGGCGAATTATGTTTCCTATTTATAACCAGAATGGTTCAGTAATTGGATTCGGCGGGCGCGTCATGGATGATGGCCTGCCCAAATACCTCAATACTCCTGATACCGACGTATACTCGAAGCGTAAAAATCTTTATGGCCTGTACCAGGGAAAGGAGGCCATCCGTCAGAGTAATGAGCTGCTACTGGTGGAAGGGTATATGGATTGCATCAGGATGCACCAGTTTGGTTTTATCAATTGTGTAGCTACGCTGGGGACGGCATTGACCCGTGAACAGGCGGCCTTGATGCATCGCTATGCTGAAAATGTAGTGATCATTTATGATGGTGATGAAGCGGGCCAACGGGAGGCCTTGCGGGCCAGTTCCATCCTGGTGGAGGAAGGCCTGAAAACATCGATATTAACCCTTCCCGGGGGGAAAGACCCTGATGAACTATTAGAATTAAGCGGAAAAGAGGAATTTCGACGATATATACAGAATAATAAAAAAAGTCATATAGAATTCCGTTTGAATCGCTATATGGCTGGCGAAAATATGTCAGATCTGGAGGCCAAGATAAGAGTTATCTCCACCATTAGCCCGGACATCAGAGCACTGGATAGCGAACTCGAAAAGGATTTTTATGTCAAGTTATTGTCGAGACGTCTGGCTCTGCAAGAGAATCTGGTTCGTCGGGAATTAGCCCGAAGTGCAGCTGGCAGGATGGATGCGAGCAGGAATAAAACAGGTAATTATAGGGATAATATACAGTACGGCAATTATAGCATAGATGAGAAAATACTGGCAGCCATGCTTAATGACGATAATATATTCATTCTGGTCAAGAATGCAATTGGGTTGAAGTTTTTCAAGCGGGAGGAATACCGTTCGCTGGCCGAGCTTTATGATTCCCACCGAACAGGAAATCAACAGCCGCTGGAGGAAATGTCACGGGATATTCAGGGTGAAGCTCTTCAGGCTGCCTATGCCAGGATCGCCACCTTAATGAGCGAACCGGGACAACTAAGAAAAATGGAGGTCGAGAGCTTTATAAGGCAGGTGCAACGCCACCTGATAAAAGCTAGATGGCAGAAGATGTTTAAACAGATGGAACAGCTCGATAACCAGTCAGGTTTTAAAGATCTACTTGGCTTTATACTTGATATCGATAGATTTCTGGAGCACACCCAGGAAGGGGGGATAGTATGAAGGATCGTAAACTGGCAGAAGTAGTCAGTGTAATGGCAGAAAAGGGAAAAAAGAAAAGAAATCTCAGCTACGAAGAAATAGTTGATGATCTTCAGGGTTTTCAGTTGGGTCCTGATAGTATAGATGATATTCTTGAACATCTGCAATCCCTCGGTATCAGCGTGGGCAACGAAGTAGAAGCCGAAGACGAAAGTGAACCGGAAAGCATAGAAAATGAAGACCTCTTTGTACCTGATGGCATAGAAATAGATGACCCTGTCCGTATGTACCTGAAAGAGATCGGACGTGTTCCCTTGCTGGAAGCCTGGCAGGAGATCGAATTGGCCGAGCGCATCGAACAGGGTGATGAAGAAGCAAAAAAACAGTTGGTGGAAGCCAATCTTCGTCTGGTTGTTAGTATTGCCAAGCGCTATGTAGGGCGCGGCATGTTATTTCTCGATCTGATCCAGGAAGGCAATCTGGGTCTTATGAAGGCGGTCGAGAAGTTCGACTATCGCAAAGGTTTCAAATTCAGTACCTATGCCACCTGGTGGATAAGACAGGCTATAACCCGGGCTATTGCTGACCAAGCTCGTACCATAAGGATACCGGTGCACATGGTGGAAACCATCAATAAGCTTTCCCGGGTCCAGAGAAACCTTTTACAGACCCTGGGACGGGAACCTACTCCCTTTGAAGTGGCACAGGAAATGGATATCCCGGTGGACCGAGTCATTGAAATAATGAAGGTTGCGCAGGAGCCGGTTTCCCTGGAAACGCCGATCGGCGAAGAAGATGATAGTCATCTGGGTGACTTTATTACTGATGAAGACGCAGAGTCCCCGGAAGAATCAGCTTCCTTCGTGTTGCTCCGTGAGCACCTGGACGGAATCCTTAATACCTTGACTGACCGCGAGGAAAAGGTCTTGCGCCTGCGCTTCGGCCTGGATGATGGACGCCAGCGGACTTTGGAAGAGGTAGGCCAGGAATTCGGGGTCACCCGGGAGCGCATAAGGCAGATCGAAGCCAAGGCACTGCGGAAGCTCAGACACCCTTCCCGCAGTAAAAAATTAAAAGATTATATCGAGTAGGCTAGAGTCCCCTTGATATTCGGGGTTATAAATATAACACCCTGACTTCAGGTATTCAATGCAAAATATTTGGGCAGACCAACCTTTCTTGTTGACAAGGGGCAGGCCCGCCATATATAATATTTTTCGTTGGGGCTTTCCTCGATAGCTCAACGGTAGAGCATCCGGCTGTTAACCGGAGGGTTGTAGGTTCGAATCCTACTCGGGGAGCCAATGCATATAACGGCGGTAACCCGCGCGAGTTACCGCCTTTTATTTGCGAATTTCAGCTATGCTGAATGGTTTGGTCCTTGACCAGTGACCAGATAGTATATTATACTATCACTTGCGGAGATTTTCGCATTCTCCGGGCCTATAGCTCAGTTGGTAGAGCTACCGGCTCATAACCGGTTGGTCCCAGGTTCGAGTCCTGGTAGGCCCA
>JBLMZJ010000022.1:0-14175 GCA_050258735.1 Deltaproteobacteria bacterium
TAGAAACATACCTTCAAGGGCATAAGCTATAGGAATCTTACGCAAGGCATTCACCTTCTCTGCAATAATTGTCGTTTATTGTTGTATTATACTATAGGCCAATTGTATTAGCTATTTAACAATTCCACCTGGAACAATATTAGGCAGCACTTAGCCCAAAGGGCAGTTGGCTTTTCATCATCAAAGCTTTGGTATTTAAGATATTTGATTATATTTTAAGCGGTCATTATGTTCGTTCTGTGCAGTATACGAGACCAACCGTACCTAATCCGGTATGCAGACCGATCACCGGCCCAATTGAGTATACCTCCACTGGTCTGCCATAGCGTTCTTGCAGAGAATCACGAATATTTAAGGCTTTTTCTGGGGCGTTTATGTGGTGGATTATGATCTCTTCAAGACCATATTTTTTGTGATCCTCTTCTATAAGCTGCAGCATTCGTTTGACAGCTGCATTGGTCCCCCTCGCCTTTTCAAAGAGATGGGTCATTCCCTTTCTCATATCAACAGTCAAGATTGGCCGGATATTGAGAAGTGTTCCGAGTAATGCCGATGCTGTCCCTATCCGTCCGCCCTTTTTCAGGTATTCTAGAGTCTCCGGAACGAAATAGAAATGCACCCGTTCACGTATGTGTTCTGCCGCCTTTATGACCGATTCCAGATTCCCTCCTGCTTTAGCCTGGCGGGCAGCAGCTATTACCTGTAATCCCAGGGCCATGCAGTTGGTAAATGAATCAAAAACTACTATTTTGGTGCGGGGGAACTCCTGCAGAACCTGGTCTCTGGCTTTTAATGCTGTGGAGTAGGTACCGCTCATAGCTGAGGAAATAAATATGGCCATGATATCGTGACCTTGTTCAGCCAGAGAGCGAAAACGTTCATATATTTCTCCGGGTGTAGGTTGAGATGAAGTTGGTATGGTTCCTGTCCTTTCAATTTTTTTATAGAAATAGTCATAATCTACTTCTGTTTCTTTAAAGCTCTCATCCGGGAAATGGACCGTAAGCGGAAATATTGCGATGTCAAGTTCCTTTTGAGTATCTGTATCTATATATGACGTACTGTCGCTCAGTATCTTTATGGTCATATAAAAACCTCCAAAACATATTGACTCAGTATTTCGCCAGGCCTCGATATAATCCTGCATATAATAATTTGGACTACTAACAGAAAAACATAAACAACAGCGTATAAACATAATATTTATTGGCAAGTTTATTATTAATCAAAAGATATGGAGGTTGAATATTATGATGTCATATCAGGATTTTAAAGAGTTATCGAAGGAAGATAAGCTTACATATCTGACCGAGCTCAGATCTGAAAGCAGTATCAATGACATTCTTGAAGCATGGGGTATCACTCGCCCGGTTTACTACAATATCGCTCATGAAATCGGTTTGCCTTTAAAGCGCAAAGGTAGTTCTAAAAACCATGATTCAGGCAACACCGTTAAGCGCCCGGTAAGAGCGGCCAGACAAACCAGACCGTTATCTATCGAACATTCGGATGACCCCGGTTTTAGCTTTTCTATCGATACCTCAGGTCCCGTTAATATGGTAAGTAATATCCTGAGCGTAATCGGCGATCTGGAAAACAAACAGGTCAGAGTTAAAATGGATGTCCAAGTATTATAATTGATTCAATGTGAAGGGCCTTCCCCAATCACGGGAAGGCCTTATATATTTTCTGTTATTTATAAAATGTCGCGGCAATAGATATTACTTGCAGGAAATTTTCATTAATAAAAGAATAACTGATTTAATATCTTTTCATATGAAAGGAGCAATATTTATGCTGGATGTCAGAGTTGAAGATAATATTATTATTGCTAAGCTCAATAACCCTAAGACTAACCCTATCAGCTTCGATGTTTTGAAACAACTTGATGCCTTACTTGAACAGGCTAAAAATGAAAACGATATCAAGGGTCTTATCCTCATAGGAGAAGGGCGATTTTTCTCCAGCGGTTTTTGTTTGCCTGAACTGACCGTTTTTACCGAAGCCAGGCAAGCTATTGACTGGTTCTTATACGAAGAAGAGGTATTATTGAAACTGTTCAGTTGCCCGAAACCAGTAGTCTCATGTTTAAATGGTCATGCCGTAGCCGGCGGATTGATCTTTGCATTGACCAGTGACTATCTGATCGCCCTCAATAATGATCGGATCAAGATCGGCATGAGTGAGATCAAGATCGGGTTGTCTTTGACACCGGTCGAAACCGAGGTAATGCGCTGGGGATTAGGCAGTGTCAAAAATTACAAGGATATTATATTCAAAGCTGAAAATATAAATCCGGGAAAAGCCCTTGAACTGGGTATAATCGACGAATTGGTCGACCAAGCCGATCTTCTCCTGGAAAGAGCCAAACATAAGATCTCGTCTTTGATCGATACCCCCAGCCGTCCATTCATCAGGCTGAAAAAGAGCCACCGGTACCCTGCTGTCATTAGCATGCAGAAAATGTTGGTGGAATGTGACTGGCAGCCTTTCGGGGATTCATTTGTAAGTGAAGATGTGAAAAACGCCCTCCTTAAAGTACAGGCTTCAATGGAATAACCAAAGCTTCAGAAAAACAAAAAGCAGGGTATAGTTTTGAGCTATACCCTGCTTTTATATTTGCCTATGCCTCGTCGTTGATGAAAGTAGTACAACAAGTACCTTCACTACTATCCGCGTAGCCGTCTCCCATTGCATTTACCTCCAGACTGTCGGCAAAGCAAAGTTCTTTCTTGTTATAAGCACAATTGGCCACTGAACACCTCACCTTTATTTTCGGGGCATCCATCTTATGATCACCGCCTTTTAAAGTTTTTGAGATATTATGCCCCTGTCCAAGCTTTATCATGCTATCCAGAGCCTAATCAGGAAGTACGATCACCATTCCCGGTGACAAATCTTCCGGATTCTTCAGTATCTTTGGATTAGCCGCTTGTATTTTGGTCCAGTATTTCCCGTCTCCATATTTATCGCGGGCGATTTGACTGAGGATGTCGCCTTGTTTTACTGTATAGTAATTCTTCTTATTGGTTCGGGTGTTGGTTGAGGGTTTAGCTTCCGGCTTTGTCTCGGTTTTTTTCTCTGGCTTGATTTCATTTTTAGGCTCTTCTTTAGCTGCCGGTTTGACTTCAGTCGTTCCCGCACCGACCTTCAACTTGCTGGCATCGACTTTAAGAGGTTCTCCGGCCTGTTCTGTAATGACCATGGCCAATCTCCGTTCGGCTTGACTCCTGACCTGTCCGGAAAGAATGATCTCCTGTCCCTTTATATCAGCGGAGATGTGAGAGGCCTTAAGTACTTTTTCGGAGGCGATGCTTTTACGAATATCTTTGATATTCGGTGTCCTAGTCTCTGCTTTTTTGCCCCACAGAAAAGGCCCGGACAATAGATAACAAACCACCAGGACCACGGCTACGACCAGGTATGGTTGGTACTTTTTGAATAGTGAAGGCTCGGACATGAAGAAGTCCTCATCCTCTGCTGCACTTGCTTCAGCCTCCATGGTCTCTTCCGGAACAGGAAAACCACTCCTGGCATTGTTGATTATATTTCTCAGCAATTTGGCATCCTTGATATCAGGATCCAGTTCGAATACAAAGTCAAGATAGTTTTGCGCTTCGCTATAGCGTTCCATGGCCACCAGCACACAGGTGGTTCCCAGTAGTGCCGGTATAAAATCGGACTTAAGCGAAAGCGCCGTCATATAATACTGCATAGCCTTAAGTAATTGGCCGTCGTCATAGTGCTCCATCCCGATAACACAGAGTTGTTCCGCTGAGATCTGATTACACTTGATCAGAGCTGGATCAATACTGCATACGGGGCAGGGATCAGCATCGGCACCGGTTTGTATCTGGTTTTCATCATTATCCTTCAGCATTACTCATCCCCCGCGATTTTGTTTCTTATATAATACACCTGAAACTATACAGTTTTCATCAACTTAATATGCCATATGATGATTTGCCTGGTTAATAGCGATTTCTTTCCAGGTTAACAGCCATTCCCGGTTTCAAATGACACAGATTGGTCTTTTTCAATGTAGTCGGCCATAAATGAAATGTCAGTACCCCATTCTCAATAGACTGCACGGTGAGGCAGACACCATTAACGGCAACACTTTCGTTCATATTTATAGTATTAGAAAATTCTGAGGCATTGATCAAGAGGACCGGGATCGGATCGTCAGTGTTAAAGGAAACTACCAGTCCCTGTTCTTCAATGATCCCATGGAAGTAGATATTATCCTTATCCCGCATATCAACACCTCGAGATCATTAATCTTCGTAAACGCGCCAATACTTGTCTTCCTCGGCCCAATTGCATAGTTCCAGATAGGCTGCAGGCGGTTTTATTACCGTAGCGTGACATTGAGCAGTTACCGTACCATCAGCCCGGCGGAGTTCAGCAGCTACTTTGGCCCGGGTGCGATCACGGCGTATTATCCAGCCGATCACTGTCAAAGGTTCTTCGGTAGGTGTGGGTTTCCTGTATTTGACCTCTAATTTGGTGGTAACAAATAGGTCGTCCTTGTTCCCGTCAAGCATCACAGCTCGTCCGGAGGTCTCATCCAGAATAGCTCCTATGATCCCGCCATGGGCCACACCGGGATATCCGTTAAAGTGCTCGGGAATTATGATCTGAGATCTTACCTGTTTTGCTTCATTATCATTATAAAAATCCATTTTCAGACCGACTTCGTTTTCCCTGCCGCAAATAAAGCATGTCCGGGAGCTGGGCTGTTTGTACATTCTGCAAATCTCCTTCAATAATAACTGTATTTAGTTCAATTATAGTTTCGAATCACGTTTCATTAAAACCGGAGGATGAGGGGCCCTTCTCCTGGCAGGAGCCAAACCGCTCTTAATAAATATGAGAAAAACGATGATTGCAAATATCCCTGCCCATTTAGCTACTTGTCCCCAGCCATTTATCAGCAGTATCACACTGGCCAGGACAGATACGCCCCAAACGATAGCCCAGGCTGCCATCTTTATAGCCCTTGTATTATTATCCAGGGAATTGTTTAGTGAACCCAGCGGAACATTTATGTTCAAATCTCCACGCTCTGCTTTTCTAAGTACTGCTTCTGCCAGCGGCGGCAGCTGAATCAGAGATTTGCCGATCCGCTTGGATTGGTCTTTGACCAAGGTAAATATACTGTTTTGACCGGGTACGATCTCATCAACATAGGGACGTGCGACATCTATTATACTGATTTGGGGATCCAATCCTAAGCAAATACCATAAAGGGTACCTAATGCACGACCCAGAAAGGTATAATTGGCCGGGATCTGAAAGGGCTGTTCATATAGCAAGACCTCAAGATCCTTTAAAAAACCCTTGAGATCAGCTTCAGTCACCTCTTCTCCTGTTCCCAGAAAACCTTCTACGAATACGCTGATGGCCCGAATAAGAGCATCGCTCTCGGCATTGATTCTGATAAAACCAAGTTTGACCAGATAACTAACTACTTGAGTGAAGTCACGGCTCACCAGGGCAAGTGACATCTCAACCAGCATTTTTCTGACTGCCGGGGTTATGGTTCCTACCATTCCAAAATCCAGCATTATGATTTTGCCTTCAGGGGTCACAAAAAGATTACCGGGGTGGGGGTCCGCATGAAAAAAGCCATCTATTAATACCTGTTTAACATAGGCAGCCAGAAGTTTTTCTGCTACTCTCGTACAGTCAACACCGACAGATTTTAATTGATCTGTCTCACTTATCTTGATTCCGCCCAGATATTCCATGGTCAACACCCGTGATCTGGTGTATTCCCAGAATATCCTGGGGATTATTATTTCTGCATCACCGTCAAAATTTGCTGCGACTGTTTCAGCATTTCTTCCTTCCTGAAGATAATTGAGTTCAGCCCTGATCGTAATGGCAAATTCCTTATATATGGCATCAAGGTCGATGAATCTATTCCAGTCAGTAAATAACTTTATAAGTGAAACTACCCGCAAGATCGCACGAAGATCAATATTTACCAAATCATCGATACCAGGTCTTTGCACCTTGACTGCGACCCGGGATCCGTCCTCCAATTCACCCTGATGAACCTGTCCCAGTGAAGCTGAAGCCAATGGGTTGGGATCGATTGATTTAAAAATGGTTTCCAGGGGGAGTTGGAATTCCTCTTCGATCACCTGCTTGATATCAGAAAAGGACTCCGACCTTACTTCATCCTGCAGCCCCGCCAGTTCCTGAATGCTATTCTGCGGCAGTAAATCGACCCGAGTACTGAAAAACTGACCAAGCTTGATTAGTAGTCCGCCCAGTTCTACAGCAGTCAGGCGAAAACGCCTGGCCTGAGAGATATATAGTTCCTGCCTTCGGTTTTCGACCCACCTGCTTCCCCGAAATATCCTATGGAACTTCAGGGAGTAAAAAGCCCAAAATATGCCGACAAACAGACGTAAAATGGTGAGTGACCTTACAAAACCAGATTTTTTTATCATCATTTTTATGTCCGCCTTCGCAATAATATATTTATTATAATATCCCAACTGGCCATTAACAAATTTATCCGGTCCGTTATGCAGGCAATAAAAAACGGCCTGGCCTTCTCATTGAAACATGAGATACTCTGCAGGCCGTTTTAATTAGACTGGTTTATACTCATGTATCTAGGTTTGATTGAATCTGACGGTAAATCTGGTCCCGGAGTTATCGGTATCGACCTGAATAAATGCCTGGTGCCGTACGGCGATACTGTAGCAGACCGCCAACCCCAAACCTGTACCTGACTCTTTGGTGGTGAAGAAAGGTGTAAATATGTTGGGTAAAACAGCGTTACTAATACCAGTTCCTTCATCCTCAACAATAAGCAAGACGTCACCATTATCATCCAAAGCTGTGTGCAGGTGTATTGTTGTACCCTTTTCCATCGCATCCAAACCATTGAAAATAAGATTCAGAATCAACTGCCGTATCTCGTTTCCATCCAGCATAATATCCGGTATATCGTTTAAAGAAATGTCCAAATACTTTTCCTGATTCAGGGAGTCAGCCCTGATCAGAGGCGAGATTGCGATAATAATATCATTGAGATTATTTCGCCGTAAATCTATCCTTTTATTCTTTGCCAGGGAAAGAAACTCCGTAATAATCTGATTGGCCCGATCTAGTTCCTCTATCATGATTCCGAAGAATTCCTGGTAATCCTCCATGACTTCTATATCGCTAAAATATTGGAGAAAGCCTCTCACGCTGGTCAGCGGATTACGTATCTCATGTCCTATGGTGGCAGCGATCTCCCCTATTATGTTCATCTGATCTATACGCGCCATCTCTCTCGAAAGACGCTTCTGTTCGGTCATATCCGTGAAAATGCTGATCATACAGTCTTCTCTATTCAATTTGATCAGTTCAGAGGATACCAGTCCTTCCATTAACTGTCCCTGCTTGGTTCGCAGCATTATCTCAAGGTTACGGACCGAGCTATTTTTTCTTATCGCATCGACTAACTTGATACGTTCATCGCTATCAGCCCATATCCTCAGTTCACTGACAGTTTTGCCGAGCGCCTCCTCTCTGGAATATCCGGTCAGAACAGAAAACTGCTCATTAACTTCAATATAGCGGCCTTCATCCAGTGATGAAATAGCCATGAGATTTGGGCTGGCAGCAAAAGCCTTGGCTAGTTTGTCTTCTGATGCCCGAAGCGCCTGCTGGGCTTCCCTGGACTGGGTCACATCTATAACTATCCCCATAACTGCGTGTTTTTGTTGGTATAGTATACGATCTGCGGAAAGATAACCCCAGATATATCCTCCCTTTTTATTAAGTATCCTCAGTTCATACGAGGGTATGGCGATGCCATCCAGCCTTTCATCGAAGTGCATTCTTACCATTTCCCTGTCATCCGGATGGATAAAACCCCATGCTTTCGTGGCCATAATTTCCTGACGATCGAAGCCGGTTATTTCAGTAAACGCTTTATTTACCCATATAAAATAATCATCCTGCAGGATATAAATAAGGGCAGGAGCTCTTTCCGATAACTCCAAAACATGCATAATATTATCATTCAGCCTTCTGCGGTATTGGCGCCTGTCCAAAGGCTTGATTACTTCCAGCTCTCTGAATACGTCATAATATTCATTTGAATACTGTGAACTTTTCAAGACAACCTCCAAAAACGAAATTATATCTGAAAATTATAATAGGGGCAGCATAGATCTACCCCTACCGTCATACATTATCGATTCAAATCTGTAATCTAAATCTTTTTTAACCTTAATTTGCTTATCATCAGGAATGATAACAAAACCATACCTATCATGATTATAGTCTGGTCGATACGTCCGGCCAGCAATGAAAGTACTGCCATCAGCAATCCTGCTATGGTTATGGGGACTCCCATAAAGTACTTGTCATCCCTTAGCACATTAAACCTTGCCAGCCTGAAACAGCCACAGGCTATATAGAAGACCGTAAGTATCAGGCTCTCATAGCCCGAGCGATAGCTAAGCACCTGAGCGTAAAGCAATACTGCCGGTGCTACCCCAAAGGATACCAGATCGCACAATGAATCCAGTTCACGACCAAGTTCAGATGTAGCATCAAATCTTCGGGCAATCCTACCATCCATTCCGTCCATCATTACTGCCAGCAAAATGAATATCGCAGCATAACGATAACTCTGATTCACCGTATATAATATCGACATAGAACCGAAAATTATGTTGATCAGGGTTACGACATTAGCACATCTTTTAGTTATCAAATCGGCCAATTACTGTCTCTCCTCCCCGGACCCGCTGACCAATATCGACTAGAACAGATGTATCTTTGGGTACGTAAATTTCAGTACAAGAACCAAATTTAATGAGTCCGAACCTTGAACCGGCTGACAATTCATCACCGGCCTTGGCCCAACAAACCAGTCTCCTGGCTACCAGGCCGGTGATCTGTACAACCATCAGACGGCCATAAGCTGAAGTGAGAGCCAGGTAGTTTCGGACATTTGTGTCAGCAGCCCCGGCTTTATAGGCTGGAAGAAATGAAAATCCTTCACGCGATGTCCAATCGACCCTGGATTTGATCGGAGCTCGATTTATATGCACGTTAAATAAGCTGAGGAATATGCTGATTTTAATCGCTTCCGCTTCCAGGTGTCTTCCTTCGCTGACGTTTTCTATTGAAAGCACTTTACCATCCGCAGGAGCCAATATTGCAAGTTCATCGTTCACGGGATGCCTCTCCGGGTTTCTAAAGAAAAAAGCTATAAATATGCAAATCACCAATGTAATAACAGCTGCTATTTCATAAGACAAGTAGTATGCTACCGCTGATAGAACCAGAAAGAACAGGATATAACCCCAACCCTCACGGGCTATAAAATGATGATGCGACATGAGTCAGCTCCTCTTATATTACAATTAGTAGTATTTTAACTGCATAACCTGCTAAGATATAACCTCTCAAATACCTGGGCTAATTGCCCGATATAAGGTTTTGATCGATCTGCAGTGCCTCCCCGGGAGTCATCGAACTATGCCTCCTAGACTATAATATTACTTAATTGGACATCAATCCAGCTAAATGTTTATTAAACGACAAGTTCCCGGAGAAAACAACTGGTTTTTAGTCGGTCAATGATGCTCGAAATTGTTTATAACGCCTTGTTTACATTCACCAACTGCCGTATATTTCTTTACTTTATTAATTAAACAACTGCTTAAAGATCTCTAAAAATCTCAGTAATTAAATCCGATCAATGCATTTTTCGTCAATAAATATTACCCTGTCAGCCTTCCGTTGATTGATCGGGTAAACAAACAATATTGTTATATTTTCATTATTCTGTTTTATTATATTGGTTGGGTCCAGGCTGAATAATTCCAACTGTACCCTCTTACTGAGATCATACTTGCTCAGATTTGACCATTCAGGCAGGATTTGATTGACAAAATCACGATTGCGTAACAGTGTATATAGTTTTTCTCGGGTCCTTTCCGCCGCTATACATCCCTGTAACTTCTTTGGTAATGGATTGTGCCGGTTATTCAGTACAAAATCATATTTAAGATATTCATTAATTATTCCCTTATGTTCAGGCTGTTTTTCTTCAATAAAAGCCATCAAAATGTTATATTCATCCGACCTGTTATGCCCTTGCATGAACCAGTCTTGTTTTTCGCAAAAATAAGCAAAATCTTCGAAGAAATCAAATGGTTTCTCATCGTATACGATATCTGTAATGTAGCGGATAGAGTTTTTGAACGCCCCGGAATTATAATAACGATCCAGCAATCTTTCTACATATGATAGCTGAATAAATTCATGATATTCCATAAAGTCCGAACTCAATACTTGATATGGCGGGAGTTCCTGATAAATATATCCATAGTGATCGGCCTCTTTCCTGATCGACGATCCTTTTAGCATCTTGAGAAAACCCAATTGAATAATATCAGGATACAGTTTGTATACTTGGTTGAAAGATTTTTTGAAATCAATGTACCTCTCCCAGGGCAGACCGGCGATCAGATCAATATGAAGGTGTATATTCCCCCTTTCGGCCAATTGGCTTACATTGCTCATAAAACGCTGCATATCACACCTTCGGTTGACTGCCTCCAGCGCCGGCAAATATGTGGATTGGATACCTATCTCAAAGGAAAAGGTTTCAGCAGGTACCTCAAGAAGAAAACTCATGAATTCATCACTTATCAGATCAGCGCAAACTTCGAAATGAAATTTGGTAGATATATTGTTATCAACAATAAATTCTATTATCTCACGTGCTCGTTTCTCATGGCAATTGAAGGTACGATCGACGAATTTGACTGTCCCTGCCCCGCTTTCCATTACTAAACGCAAATCATTCTTGACTCGGTCCATAGAAAAGGTTCGTACACCGTCAAAGGTTGAGGAAAGACAATACGAACAATTAAACGGGCAGCCTCTGGAGCTTTCATAGTAAAGCAAACGATCATGGTATTCTGACATGTCACTGTCAAAGGCTGAAGGAATAGTGTCGAGATCCTTTATCAACTCCCGGTCTGGATTATTATAGACAATAGAGTCCTCGCGGTAGCTGATACCGTCTATATCAGCCAGAGAACGACCCTGAGCTATGTGTTCCAACACCTGCTTCAGTGATATTTCCCCTTCTCCTCTTATGATTATTCCGATATTATCAAAGCGTTCAAGAAGACTGGAAGCATCAAACGATACTTCTGGTCCGCCCAAAATAAATATACAATCTGGAATCAGGGGCTTAAGGTCGCGGCAGAGTGCAAGAATGGGTTCTATATTCCATATGTAACAGGAGAAAGAAAGTACATCAGGCTGGGATAAATAGAGGCGGGTACGGATATCATCCAGAGGCTGGTTAATGGTGAATTCCATGGTTTCTATTCGCCAGGACGGACCCCAGCAATAACGCTCAAGATACCTAAGGGCAAGTGAAGGATGTATATACTTGGCATTCAGGGTACAGAGAACTGCTTTCATATATCACCTGTATCTATTCTTCGCCTACGATCCTGATTTCTGTCTGTAATTCGACGCCATATTCCTCTCTGGCCCGACGCTGTATCTCTTCAATGAGGGCAATGACATCGGCAGCGGTCGCTTTTCCGGTATTGACTATGAAGCCGGCATGCTTTTTGGATACCTTGGCTCCACCTATGCGATAACCCTTAAGACCCAATTTTTCCACCATGGGGCCGACATAGTAACCTTCGGGCCTCCGGAATACGCTTCCTGCACTGGGCTTATCCAACGGCTGCTTACTGGCTCTGGAATCGGCTAATTCCTGCATCCTCGCTCTGATCAGTTCGTTTTTGCTGCGGTTTAAAGATAAACGTGCTGATACTACGGTCATTCCATTCTTCTGAAAAATACTATGGCGATAACCCATATCCATATCTTCCGGTTTAAAAGATATTATCTCCCCATCGGAGCTGACAGCATCGGCCTCAAGCAGGATCTCCCTCATTTCATGATCATAGGCGCCGGCATTCATTACTACCGCCCCACCCAAGGTGCCGGGTATTCCTTCGGCAAATTCAATGCCGGTCAGTTCATGATCCGCAGCGATTCTGGCCAGATTAGCCAGCAGGATCCCGGCCTGTGCGAAGATAACGTTTCCTTCTATCATATATTTACTGAAACGGTCAGCTATTCTTATTCCGACGCCTCGAATGCCCTTGTCCCTTACCAGCAGGTTGCTGGCCGCTCCAAAGACCAGGAAAGGTACGTCTTTACTCCGACACCATAACAGCACCTGCCTCAGTTGTTCGGTATCGACAGGTTCTACCAGCACATCGATAGGACCGCCGATCTTAAATGTGGTATATTCACTCATCAACTGGTCATATTTAATTGCCTCGGGCCTTACGATAGCCGCTAGCTCAGAAAACATTCTCTATCTCCTGTAATTTGCTTCTTTCATTTATTCTATGGCATATTAAGGGGGATTATAACCGGGCGGCTACTCCTTTGCCCTAACAGCGATTTTCGATGCCTCCGGCATGAGCCACACCCGGGCTCCATTTCCGTACTGTGCCAGCAATTTATCTATGGTATCCTGAAGGTTACCTACCGGCTCTAAAAACATATTCTGGACAGCCTCGTCCGACAGTTTACTGTAGATCATCACCCTGCAATTTTTAAGAGTACGACAGATGGCATAGGCCTTATGCCCGCCAAGTTCGAATTTCTCATGAAAACGCCGCTCTATATCCTCCGGGCAATCAGCATTTGCTATCCATTCAGCAAAGGTCTCTTCCCCCAGTCCTTCGCCACACTCAGCAATAAGCAAAACAGTTCCCCCGTTTTTCACGGCAAGGGCGGCTGCATCAAGAGCCTTTTGCGACTGGTACATATTGATATCCTTGGGGAATCCGCCGCAGCCAGCGATAACTATTTCAGCCTTCTGTTCTATGGGGAAAACATCAAGTTCCTCGCAGTGCAATACACCAGCCATCCAGGCCTGCTCCAGATCTCCTGCGGTTGCATAAACGATACGGTCCTTACTGGTGGTAACGACATTCAGAATAAAATCGACTCCGGCCATCCTGGCGGCCTGCAGCATTATGTCATTGACCGGGTTGTCGTGATAGTTGCCCAGACAGGCACGAGGGTCGGACATCATCCGGTGGTTGGCCTCGATAAGTGAACGGGCAGCCACCCCGGGAAGAATGGATTTTCGTCCTCCGGAAAAGCCGGCAAAGTAATGCAATCCTATCAGACCGGTAGTTATCAATAGATCGGCCTCGGCTACCTTGCGATTGATTATCAGCTCCATACCGTTAGCAAGATGTCCTAATGATAATAAATCTGCATCACAATCATGGTTGGAAACTTTATAGTTACGGCATATTTCTTCGCCAAATATATTATTGTTTTCTTCAGCGGTATGCGGCCGGTGGATGCCCAGGGCCACCACTAGCTCTATATTGGATCGTTCGATCCCGGCCGCTTCGACTTCCGACAGGAGAGGCGGCAGCATATCACGATAGGGAGTAGGCCTGGTAATATCATTAACAACAATGACTGCATTTCGGGCTTGCATATTCCTTATGATCTCCCCCAACACTGGCGTTCCGATAGGCTGAGCCAGGGCCTGGCTTATCAATTCCCCATTGCTCATGGTCTGGTCACTCCCTTTGACCTCGAGGATGCCCAAGAGATTTTTATCGGGGACCTGGAATTCGACATATTCCCTGCCGCGGGCAAATCGGGTTTTCATAGCTAATCTCTCCTAAATCTGTGAATGACGTTTAAATTATACCGTATTCACAGCAGTTTTATAATCCCCTGACCGGGCTTTATGTTATAATAGGCAGGTATTTAGAGCTTATAAATCGACATTTTATGTAATACATTCATAAATCTAAGAATATGGAGCTTGCGAGGAGGAGATGGGATGGATAAGGCTGCTATCAAGAATGAACTGGTTAAGATGCTTGGTCGGGAAAAGGTGCTTACCGAGGACCTCGATCTGATGTATTACTCCTATGACAGTTCATTTCTGACTAAACTGGAACCAGCCAATCCAACGGCAGTGGTTATGCCTCATTCAACCGAGGAATTATCACGGGTCATGCGCTTTGCTTATGAAAATGATATTCCGGTGATCCCACGGGGAGCCGGTACCGGTGAAACCGGCGGCTGTATAGCATTGCGTGGCGGCATAGTACTTGACCTTTCCAC